>JAFAPL010000692.1 GCA_019247135.1 Chloroflexota bacterium
CGGGGATGGACGCGGAGGCTGCGCTGAACGATCTGGCCGCGCACCCGGCGCGTTTTTCAGCGGTGGCGACCGCGGCGATGCGGGCCGTGGCCGCCCGATTGGCCGCCGCCGAGCGCACGTAGCTTTCCTCAGTGAAAATCGCGGCTCGCCGGCGTTGCGAGCGCGAGCTCCGCCGAGGCGGCTTCGCGCTTGTCGTGCGGGTTCCCCGGGACGCCGTTCCGTTCGGGCGCATGTGGCAGCGTGTCCGCTCTGGCGGCCAGGGTGAGATGCCCGAGCGGCGTGACCTTGCGGGCGATCAGATTGAGCGTGCCCGAGTGCAGCTGGACAGCGCCCTCGATGCACAGGTATGGCTCGCCGCGGATGGTGCCGCGGTGTGTCGCGTACATGTCGGGGCGAATGACGACGTTGACCAGGCCGGTCTCGTCCTCGAGCAGCAAGAAGACGAAGCCTTTGGCGGTGCCGGGCCGTTGGCGACAGACGACCAGGCCGGCGGTGCGCACGTGTGCGCCGTCGGGGCTCATGCGCACCTGTTCGGCGGTGAGGACGTCGGCTGGGACGTCGCCGCGCAAGAGTGCGAGTGGGTGATAACTGGGTGACAGGCCGAGCAGGTTGTAGTCGGCGACCATGCGTTCCCAGTCGGTCATGTCTGGGAGGGTGACCATGTCGTGGTCGGTGGGCAGGGGTAGGCTGAGCTGGCGGGCCCACGCCGTTCGGTGTTTGGTGTCGCGTGACGCTGTTTGTGACGCGCGTGACGCTTTTGCGTCTTCGCGTGACGCTCCACGTGACGCCTCCTGTGACGCCTCGTGCGTATGCTGAATGGGTGGCGGGAGGGGGTGGCGGGCCCCTTTCACGGCTTTTTCAGTTGCTGGAATCAGCAGCCCCAGCTGCCACAGCAGCTCGCGCCGACCCAGCCCAAACTCACCCAGCGCACCCACCGTGATCAGTCGCTCCGCCGCCGCCCGCGGCATCCCCGTCCGTCGCAACAGATCAGGCAATGAGCAGTACGCTCCATTCGCCTCGCGTTCAGCCACGATCAGCCTGGCCAGATCCTCGCCTATGCCTTTGACCGTCGTGAACCCGAGCAGAATCGCGTCCGCCGACAGTGGCTTGCAGCGATCCTGGCTGCGATTGATCGCCACGCGCAGCACGTGCAATCCGTGCCGTCGAGCGTCGCCGATCAGCACGTGCGGCGCGTAGAAGCCCATCGGCTGGTTGTTGAGCAGCGCCGCGTAATACTCCGCCGCATAATAGTGGCGCAGCCAGGCCGACTGATAGGCGAGCACGGCGAACGCGTACGCGTGGCTCTTGGGAAAGCCGAACTCGGAGAACGCGTGGAGTTTGTCGAAGACCTCGTTCGCATCGCGCACGCTCACACCTTTGTGTGCAGCTCCTTCGACAAACTCCGCCCGAAAGCCTTCCATGGCTTCTCTGGAGCGGCGGCGGCTCATCGCACGCCGGAACTGGTCGGCTTTGCCAGGTGAGAAACCACCCATCTCGATCGCCACTTCGAGCACCTGGTCCTGATACAGCACGACGCCAAGCGTGTCCTGCAGCAGGTCATCCAGCAGCGGATGATCGGCCCGCGGCACGTAGTTCGGATCCTGACGCAACAGCTCGCGGCGGTGGACGTACGGATTGACGGCGCCGCCGACGATCGGCCCTGGGCGCACGATCGCCACCTGCACCGCCAGGTCGTCCAGGTTGCGCGGCTGGGTGCGCGTCAACATCTGGATCTGCGCGCGGCTTTCCACCTGAAAGAGACCGACGGTGTCGCCGTTGCAGATCGCGTCATACACGGTGCTGTCGTCGTACGGAATCGTGCTCACGTCGAGCTTTTCGCCACGACATTCGAAAATCAGCTCGAGGCATTCCTCGACCAGTGAAAGCATGCCGAGCGCGAGGAAATCAATTTTGATGAAGCGCGCGTCGTCGCACGAGTCCTTGTCCCACTGACAGATGTAGCGACCGTCCATCGACGCCGGCTGGACCGGCACCAGCTCGACCACCGGCCGCGACGAGATGATCATGCCGCCAACGTGCTGGCCGACGTGCCTGGGAAAACCGTCGATCTCTTCAGCGAGATCCATCAAATGCGCCCACATCGGACCTTCGGCCTGACCCTGGAACTCCGGTAACGTTTCCAGCTCGTGGCGGACAGAGCTGGCCATGCCACCTTCTGACAGACGCGCCAGCTTGTCGATGGCTGGCGCAGGCAATCCAAGCACCTTTCCCAGGTCACGGACGGCACTGCGCAGATGGTATGTCGCAAATGAACACACCAATGCGGCGTGCTCGTGCCCGTAGTGTCGATACACCTGCAGGATCAGTTGCTCGCGAATATCTCTGGCGAAATCGAGATCGATATCGGGTACGGCCTGCAGATCTTCGTTGAGAAACCTTCTGAAAAAGAGACGATTTTTGACTGGATCGACGTGGCTCAGGCCGATCAGGTAGCAGATGATGGAGCTCACTGAAGAGCCACGCCCTCGACCAGGTGGCAGGCCTGAGCCACCACGAATCGTGCCTTCGCCTCGGACTCGTTTCGCGACTTCAGTTGCTTGCTGTTGCAAGTCGCGATAGATCAAAAAGAAGCCGGCAAGGTGGTGTTTTTTGACCAGCTGGAGCTCGTCCTGTAATTGCCGTCTGGCTTTTTCTCGCAGTTGTGCGTCTGTTCGATCGGGTGGATAGCGCACATCGAAACGTTCGGCACAAAAAGTGGCCAGAACTTCGTCGGCCGACGAATGCTGCTCGCCATCGCGACGTGAAAAGTCAGGAAAGTTGTAGCCCAGCTCGCGATGATCGGCGAGGTTGAACGATTTGCAGCGTTCACCGATGGCAACGGCGTTGTCGATGGCTTGTGGATACGCCGCGAAGACGTCCTCGACCTC
>JAFAPL010000712.1 GCA_019247135.1 Chloroflexota bacterium
GGTCGGGCTGGCCGACGGCCTCGAGTACCAGCCTGGCGACTACCTGGGCGTGCTGCCACGGAACGACCTGGCCGTGGTCCGCCGTGTCGCGGCCCGCTTCAACCTGGCGCCCGAAACGCGGCTCCGGGTAGTGAACAACAGCACCAGCAAGACCTTCTTGCCGATCGATCAGCCGGTCGACGTGGCGACCCTGCTGGGCAGCTACGTCGACGTGCAGGAGGTCGCCGCGCGCTCTCACCTCCAGGTGCTGAGCGAATACGCGGAGCAGCCGGCGGAACGAGACGCGTTGTTCGCCCTGGCTGGCGACGATCCCGAGAGCGCTGCGCGTTACCGGGCCGAGGTACTGGACCGGCATGTCTCGGTGATCGACCTGCTGGAGCAGTACCCGTCGGTCACGCTGCCCTTCAATCTATATCTGGAATTCCTGCCGCCGTTGAAACCTCGCTACTATTCGATCTCGTCCGCGCCGGTCGTCGACCCGCGCCGATGCAGCATCACCGTCGGCGTGCTCGACGCGCCAGCCCGCTCGGGGCAGGGACGCTACCGCGGGGTCTGCTCGTGGTACCTGGCCCAGCAAGGCGCGGGCGCCACCCTCGATGGCTTTACGAAGGCGCCCAGCACTCCATTCCGGTTGCCAGCCGACCCGGGCAGGCCTGTCATCATGGTTGGCGCTGGCACCGGCCTCGCGCCGTACCGTGGGTTTCTGCAGGCTCGGGCAGCCATGAAGGCGCAAGGCGCGCCGGTCGGACCAGGGCTGCTGTTCTTCGGCTGCCGTAATCCGGAGCAGGACTACCTGTACGCGGACGAACTGGCTGGCTTCGAGAGCGACGGCGTCGCCCAGGTCGTCTGCGCCTACTCGCGCGTCGAGGGCCAGCCCAAGGCGTACGTGCAGGACATGATCCGGGCGCGCACCGAGGACGTGTGGCGGCTGCTCGAACAGAACGCGGTGGTCTACGTGTGCGGCGACGCCAGCCACATGGCGCCGGACGTACGCAAGAGCTTCGCGACCGTCTATAAGGACCACACTGGCGTGGATGACGCCGCCGCCGAGGCTTGGCTGGCCGAGCTGGCCACCCAGGGCCGATACGTGGCTGACGTCTGGCCGACCAGCTAGTCGCTGGCGGCCGGCCAGGCTGGACCGGCCAGCGCCTTCAGGAGTCGTTCCGCGAGTCCCAGGTCGCCCTGCACGCGCAGCTGCCCGCTCAGGTAGGCCGTACCGGCGTTCTGCTCCCAGCGCGCGATTCGGAGCAGGACGTCTTCGGAGGCGGCGATGACCGCGTCGGCATCCTCGGAGCTCTCGGTGACCGTCGCCGCCCCAGCCACGACAACTACTCGCCAGCTACCTGCTCCTTCCACGTCGAAGCGATACGAACACCGGACGCCCGCCAGTTGCGCCGCGTCCAGGCGCTCGTTGAACGTGGCGAAGTAGTCGCGTGCGCTCTTCGGAGCGGCGGGCCTGGCTGGAATCGGCGGCTGGCTGGGCCCGCGCTGGCCATCACCCCTTGGGCCAGCGATGATGTCGGTGCGGCCGCCGCGCCAGGGGAGCCCGCGTAGCTCCAACCGGCCGATCTGCTCGGGCAGCATCGGATCGCTGCTCAGGATGTCATTCTCGGGCTTCAGCCCGAGAATGGCTCGCAGCAGCAGAAGCGGAGCGCCCGTCGCCCAGGCTTGCGGGCTGCACGCGGTCGGGTACTCGACGGGAAACCGCGTTCTCTGGCGCGAGTAGCCGGCGAATGCCTCTGGCAGACGACCGTCGAAGTAGGTAGCCGCCTCCAGGATACTCAGCGCGACCTGCGTCGCCTGCTGACGGTAACCGTAGCGCTGGAGTCCGAGAGCGATCAGCGAGTTGTCGTGCGGCCAGACGGTGCCAAGGTGATATCCGATCGGGTTGTAGCCGCCCTCACCCTCGGCCATGGTGCGCACCCCCCACCCCGAGAAGAGACGCGGACCCAACAGGTGTTCAACGACAGCATCCGCTTTATTGTCGTCGACGATCCCGCTCCACAGCAGGTGGCCGATGTTGGAGGTCAGACTGTCGACGGGGCGCTTGTCACCATCCAACGCCAGGGCATAGCACTGGCGCTCAGCGAGCCAGTAGTCGCGGTTGAAGCGGCGCTTGAGCTCGTTGGCCTCCGCGCGGAGTCTGCTCGCCAGCTCGGCGTCGTTCCAAAGCTGCCGTGCCAGGCGGGCGCAACGGACCTTCGCGTCATAGACATAGCCCTGGATCTCGCACGTCGCACGGGGCAGTTTGGCGAGTGAGCCGTCGGCGAACAGAATGGAGTTCCAGGAGTCCTTCCAACACTGATTCTCGAGTCCGGTCGCCGTGTTCCGCCGCTCGTACTCCACGTAGCCGTCGCCGTCTCGATCGCCGTACGCATCAATCCAACGCAGCGCACGCCGCGCGGCTGGCTCCAGCTCTTGCACCAGCTCGCGGTCGCCGGTCCAGCGCTCGTACTCGTCGAGCAGGATCAGAAATAATGGGGTCGCATCGGCGGAGCCGAAGTAGGGCGAGTGTGGTCGCTCCTCGAACGCCGTCAGCTCGCCGAAGCGCTGCTCGTGGAGGATCTTTCCGGGTTCTGCATCCCGAAAGTTATCGACTCGCGTCGCCTGTCGCGCAGCCAGGATCCGCAGGGCGGAGGCCGCGAAGCCCGGCACAAACGGCAGCGCCTGCAAGCTCGTGATCAGGCTGTCGCGACCGAAGATCGCCATGAACCAGGGGAGCCCGGCGGCGGGGAGAGCGCGGCCAGGCAGGACCCGCGGATAGAAGCGCAGAGCCGCCAAGTCTGTGATGCTGCGCTCATAGACCCGCTCGAGGACGTCCCAGTCGGAGACGAGCCGTGGCGCCGACGCACGCAGCTCGTCGAGACCGAGCTCAAGGTCAGACTCGCCCGGCCGATCCTCGTGCCCGTACTTGGAGCGAGCGATCGGCTTCATATCGCCCTGGAGAGCCGTCACGACCTCCAGGCACGTGGTCCACTCGCCGTGCGGCTCGAGCCGGATGCCGAAGCTGAGACCCTGCTCATCGAAGCGGGCCTCAGGGGCAGTCGTGGTAATCCAGGTTTCCCGGACGAACGCCGCCCTGCGGTAACCGAGCGCCAGTCGCCTCTCGTCGACGCGCCGGTACAGCTCCCCCTTTTTGGCCAGTGCATCCTTGACCTCGAACAGATCTGCGAAATCGGCGGCCGCGGTGAGCCGCAGCTGCAGGTCAACCGGCGCCTGACCGTGGTTCAGGATCGTCAGGTCTTCGTGGAAGCCATCTCCGACCGACCGCTTGCGGATCACAGAGAGCGTGGCATCGGAGTAGATAGTGCCGGTGCCGGGCACGAGGAAAAACTGTGTTGAAAAGTACTGGAGATCGTCGGTCGATAGCGGCTGCAGCGGCTGGCCCTCGATGCTGAGCTGCCAGCGCGAGAGGTACCGCGTGTCGAGGTGGAACAGTCCTTCAGGCTGTGCTGGCGAGGCGTCAATGTCGCCGAGCAGGTCGCTGACGACGAACGTACTCCCTTCGAGGATGCTGACCGTCCCCCTGCCCACCACGCCAGAGTATTCGACCTGCGGCACACGGGGCAGCCCTAGCTTGTGATCCTTCGAAGCTGCGCTACACTCGGCCCGGATGTCCACGTACCCGGCAATTGCTGATTACGCGTTCATCAGCGACTGCCGCTCGGCGGCACTCGTCGCTCGGGACGCCTCCGTGGAGTGGGCGTGCTTCGAGCGCTACGATAACCGCCCGGTCTTCGCACGGCTGCTCGACCGCGAGCGCGGCGGCTTCTTCCGCATTGCACCCGTGGACAATTTCCGCAGTACGCGGCGCTATCTTCCTGAGACCAACCTCCTCGAGACCCGCTTCGAGACAGCAACGGGCGTCGTGACGATTACCGACTGCCTGCCAATTCGGCGGCAACCTCAGGCGCCCGGTGGGGCCGAGTGGCCGCCGCCACACCACCTCCTGCTTCGCCAGCTGCGAGGTGAGGCTGGATCAGTCGAGCTCGAGCTGGACTTCGTGCCGCGTTTCGACTACGGATTGACTACGCCGCTGCTCGACCTCCAGGCAGAAGACCTCGCGCTCGTGAGGGGTAGCGCTGACTCACTGCTGCTACATAGTGAGCTGCGGCCGCTCGAGCGCACCGGGGTCGGCAGCTGCCGCGCTCGCACAGCAGTCGCGGCTGGTGACGAAGCCTTCGTGGCTCTCACGTACGCGCCTGCCGGCAAACTGCAGGTCGAGCGGCACACTCAGGCGAACAAACGCGCACGCCTCGAGCAGTCCGTCGAGTTCTGGCAGGAGTGGTCAAGACGGTGCAGCTATGAAGGCCCGTATCGCGATGCGGTGGTGCGCAGCGCGCTCGTGCTCAAGGGCCTCACCAACGCGCCGACGGGCGCGATCGTCGCGGCGCCGACCACCTCATTGCCGGAGGAGATCGGTGGTGAACGGAACTGGGACTACCGCTTCTCGTGGCTGCGCGATTCGGTAGCGATGCTCTCCACGCTGGCCGGCCTGGGTCACGTCCAGGAAGCTGAGGAGTTTGCTGGCTGGATGGTGCGCACGGCGGCCGGCCGGGCCGAGGACCTGCAAATCATGTATGGCATCGGTGGCGAGCGGCTCCTGCACGAGTTCCAGCTGGACCATCTCGAGGGCTACCGCGGCTCCCGGCCTGTGCGCGTCGGAAACGGCGCCTGGAACCAGTTTCAGCTCGACACCTATGGCGAACTGCTGGAAGCCGCGCTGCTGTATGCACTACTGGTGCGCCGTCACCAGGCCGGGCCGGCGTTTGGCGGGCCGTTCGCCACGTTCCTGCGCGAAGTGGTCGACGCCGCGACCCGCCGCTGGCGCGAGGCGGACGAGGGGATCTGGGAGGTGCGGGGCGGCCGGCAGCACTTTGTCTTCTCGAAGCTGATGGCGTGGGTCGCCGTGGATCGTGGCATCCGTTTAGTCGGCGCCACGCTCGAGCCGGCTGACCTCGAGCGGTGGACCGCGGTTCGCGACGAGATCCGGGCCACCATCGAACGTGAGGGGGTTGACCCGGAGAGCGGGGCGTTCGTACAGGCCCTTGGCTCAGCCTCCCTTGATGCCTCGGCGCTCCAGATCGGGTTGCGCGGCTTTTTGTCGTTCGAGGATCCGCGCATTCGGGCCACCATCGAACGCATCGATCGCGAGCTCACTCGCAACGGCCATGTGTATCGCTACCTCGACCGCCGAGATGGCCTGGCTGGCGGCGAAGGCAGCTTTGTCTTCTGTACCCTGTGGCTCGTTTCAAGTCTGGCACTCAGCGGACACATCGAGCGTGCGCACGCTCGCTTCCGGCACGTGCTTGGTTGCGCCAATGACCTCGGCCTGCTGGCCGAGGAGATCGACCCGGACACGGGTGAGCTCCTCGGCAATTTTCCGCAAGGCTTCAGTCACCTGGGCGTGATCAGCGCTGCCATGAACCTGCAGCGGGCTGAGGCTGGCCACCGCACCTCCTTCGCGCAGGCAGCCGAAGCCCTGAGGTGACCGTGCTCGATTCCCACGCCCGTGGTGAGCCGCCACGGTCGGGCGGCGATGCGCTGCCCACGCAGGTCGGTGTGCCGCGGACGGGCACGGGAGCGGCGACCCTCCGCAAGACCGCGGCGCGGGCCAGCCATGGCCTGGGCCAGCTGCGCCTACGCTGGCGGCAGCGCGAGCGCGCGCTGGACGTGCAGGCTGTCAAGTCAGCAGTCGCGGCCGGTCTGGCCTGGGCTGTGGTGAGTGCGACCCCGGGTGTAGCGCCGCAGCCGTACTTAGCAACGACGACGGCCCTGCTGACCGTGCAACTCACCGTCGCAGAGTCCGTCCTCGGGGGCCTCCAACGGCTGCTGGGCGTGGCTGTTGGCGTGGGTTTCGCGCTTGGCGCGAACCACCTGATGGGCGTCTCACCGGTGACAATCGGACTTGTGGCGCTGCTCGCTCAGATGCTCGCCGCGTTCCTCCGGCTGACCCCGCTCGGCACCTCGCAGATGGTCACGACGGCTTTCGTCATTCTGACGGTTGGGGAGACGACGGGTGGCTGGTCCGCCGCGCACGGCCGCATTGCGGAGACGGCCATCGGCGTCCTGGTCGGCATCATCGTCAACGGAGTGCTGATACCGCCCAGCCATCTGCCAGAGGCGCGTCAGGCCTGGCGGGCCCTGAGTGACGAACTCCACCAGCAGCTGGCCACCCTGCAGGCCGACCTGGAGGTCGGGCTAACAGCGGTGGCAGCCCGCGTGGCTGTCGAGCGCGCTCAGCACACCGTTGGACTGTTCGACGACACGCACGCTGCTCTCAAGTTGGCCGACGACAGCCTGCGCTTCAATTGTTTTGGTGCTCCGTCCCGGCGCGAGTTGGCGACCTATCGAGCCGCGGTCGCGGCCCTGGAGCGAGGCGCCATTCAGGTAGCCAGCATTGCCCAAATGCTGGCGCATGCCGTCGATGAGCCCGAGATGCAGGCGACGAGCGTGAGCTGGCTGAGGCCCGACCAGCTTGGCATGCCGCTCAGTCGGCTTCTTGGGTCCGCGGCGGAAATGCTGCGGAGATTTTCGACGGTGGTCGCCGACAGTACCCCAGCCGCCGCGCTGGAGGAAGCGCGGGTTGCCGCCGCGGTACAGCGCCTTTCGCTGATCGACGCAGCCCGCCGACGACAGGCGGCGGACCAGCCGACGGGCTGGATCGCGTTAGGCGTCGTGCTGGGCAGCTTTGATCGGCTCCTCGAGGACCTCGCCCTCCCAACAGGCGATCTGTCTCCGCACCCGAACGTCCCGCCGTCAACGGTCGAGCGTACTGGATCGAGCGTGCGGCCCTAACTGACTCCGTCGATCTCGATCGGCAGGTGCGGCGGGCCTCGCAACGTGGGGTTCTGCCGGTACGGTGGCGGGTCTGTTGAACGTCAAGAGTTATGTCCGACGGCGTCAACTAGAGTGACCGCTTTTGGTGGCGGTGCGGGATAAGCAGCCGTAGTCCGTAGCGTCTCTCTTTGGGAATGGGGGGTCTGGGTGGAAGCCCTTTCTCTCTGTGAATGAATGGGGATTGGGGATTGCCGCGAGGGTGTCATGCAGCGGCTCCCGTCGACGATGGGTCGGGTAGTCGCGCATGCTGGTCGCCCGCCTCACGTGCGCGATAGCTGTCCATGCCCATCAAATCGAGGATGACCGAGTGGTGGACGACGCGATCGATCGCCGCCCTGGTCGTCTTGGGGTCACCAAACCGGTCATGATGCCGGTCTCCTCGAAGGCTTCGTACGCTGCGTGTGCGCCAGTCGGCATTGCGATAGACATCCCACCACCCGAAGCTGTCAAGCGAGGACCGGAGGTGGAGTTGGCCATGCGGCAGCTTCGTCGTAGAGGGCACGATGCGCCAGGCAGCCGTGCAGGGTACCGACGAGACGATTGGCGACGGCACGCAGAGCCTGGTTGTGCGTCTGGCCGCGGCTACGGTGATCGTCGTAGTAACAGCGCACGCCTGGTGATGCCCGGAGCGAGGCATACGCCCAGCG
>JAFAPL010000838.1 GCA_019247135.1 Chloroflexota bacterium
TCGGCTACGCGTTGTTCTTTCTCGGTAGCGCTGCCCGGGCAGACGATGATCTGGATGCGGCAGATCTCCACTTCACCGAATCGCTGGAACAGTTTGGGTTAGCTGAGGACCGCTTCGGCCAGGCCAACGCTCTGCGGGCACTTGGCGACGTCGCACGTCGCAAGCATGACCTGCTTGCGGCGCGCAAGCTCGCACAGCAAAGCGTTGCGCTGGCACGGTCGCTGGGCAATCGCGAGGGCGTCACGCTGGCTCTGGATGTGCTTGGCGAGATCGCCATCGACGCCCAGGAGTACTCCGCCGCGCACGCGTATCTGGCCGAAGGGCTGATCCACCTCCGCGACCTTGGGGTGCTCTCGCGCATGGCCGACTCATTGGAGCGCTTCGCGCTGCTTGCGGACGCGGAGGGCGACGTTGTCCGCGCCGCGCGGCTCGTTGGAGCCGCGGCCGCCGTGCGTGCCAGGTGCGAGGCACCCTCACCCGCTCCGCTCGCGCAACGCTCGCTTACACGTATTGCCGAGCGTTCCTCACTCGAGGCCGCACATGCCCGAGCGGAAGGCGCACGGATGTCGCTTGCGGACGCGGTGAGTTATGCGCTGGAGCCGTCCAGATTGCATGCGCACGCAGTCGGTGGCGTGACGGAAACAATCGCCGTCCGAACACTCCGCTGAATGGGCTCGGGGCGCTCGCCCGCAGAGGCAACGCTAATCTACGTGCACCCGGCGCAAGGCTCACGATCTCCGACCGGTCGCGTTCTCTCCATGGAACCGCAAGGGACAGAGCTTCGAGTCGCAGATAACGCCGCGAGCCGAACGATCGCGACGATCCTGCGGCAGGACCGCAAACAGAACAGCTAGAGCCTCGCACTCATTCGCGCGATCAACGACGTCGTACTGTCGTTCCCGGACGCCGCCACTCACAACCAGCCGGTCGCGATCCCACTGCGCGTCCTGGCTGAATACTCGGTCGCATACTACTGCCCTTTTGTGCATCCACGAACTCCGATATCCCAGGGTCCGCAGTCCCTTCGCAATGGCGTGCTCGCCAACGACATGGCGTTTCGGCCGGCGCTCGCGGCATTGGGTGGCGCATCGGAGGAGTTCACTGGTGGCGCAGCTCGTGCCGCCATGGGCGCGCGGTCCATCGGCCGGCGTCGAGCCGCCGTTGTGGAATCTCGCTGGTGCGGCAACGAATTCCCGATGCGCGAGTCGGGGACCAATCGGCACGCGTTGCGACATACCCGCAAGGCTCGGACAGCGTGGGGCGTGAGGTGCTTTTCCGGACCGGCCTCGTCGCCAGACTATGCTGCGGGGAACAGCGTCCGGGATACGATGGGGAGGTCCGCACAGGTGGAACGCCACGACGGTGGACTCTCAAGAGGAACGCGACATTCAGCTGAGGACGGCCGCCTTCCGTCATCTCGCTGAGTTGCGTCGTACCTTCGGCACGGAAATGCCGCGGCGCGCTCTGGAGCAGGGTTTCCAATTCCAGAACTCGCGGGTTTCTTTCGTTGGCCCGACGGGCATATGGAAGCCGGCGGTTTTTCCGACCATGCCGCTAAGCATTACGACGGCACCTCCAACAGATCGCAAGATCCCGCCGTACGACGACGAACTCGGAACAGATGGCGTGATCTCCTATCGGTATCGTGGACAGGACCCAAACCACAGGGACAACGTCGGCCTACGCAGAGCCATGGAGCGGCAGGTTCCGCTCGTCTACTTCTTCGGCACGGACGAGGGCTGGTATGAGGCGATCTGGCCGGTGCTCGTCGTCGGCGACGATCGGGCCCGCCTCACATTCACCTTGGTCGCGGAAGAGCAAAGGCGCGTAGTTGTCCCACTCGAATGGAACTCGGAGGCCTCCGATCGTCGGCGGTACATCACGCGCGAAGTCCAGCAGCGTCTCCACCAGCGCGTGTTCCGCGGCCAGGTGATCCGCGCCTACGCCGTTCAGTGCGCGGTCTGCCGGTTACACCAGCGAGAGCTCCTGGAAGCCGCGCACATCTTGAGCGACGCGGACCCGCGTGGCCAACCGATTATTCCGAACGGGTTGGCCATGTGCTCCTTGCACCACACGGCGTACGACGCCAACGTGATAGGCATCAGCCCCGACTACCTCATCCATGTACGCGACGATGTCTTGCACGAACACGATGGTCCGATGTTGCAGCATGGACTACAGGGCTTCGAGCGGAAGCCGCTGTTTTTGCCCCGACGAATGGATGAGCGCCCGGACCGTGGGTTCCTGGAGGAGCGGTTCGACGACTTCAAGCGGGCCGGCTGATGTTCGGCCTCAAGCGGCTGGTCTCAGGTGGCTATTGAGCAGCAACAGTTCGCGCCGATGCGCGTTTCCCTTCTTGAACTCGAATGCCAGGTCGCCGAAATCGAAGGGGGCGTCCACCTGGTGGATCGCGGCATGATGATTCGGACAGACCAGGACCAGGTTCCTGAGCTTGTCCTCCCCACCTCGGGATAGCCACTGGATATGATGGGCATGGCAGACCCGCCGCCCATACCTCTCGAGCGGGTCATAAAGGCAGATCTGGCACTTGCCCGCGTATCGCTCCTGGAGCCACAGTACGTGCCGACGTGCACGCGCTGGGTTCAGCGATTCGTAGAGATACCGCATGCGCCTGTTGTGTGAGACCTCGCCTCCGGAAATAACCATCTGGCGGACTGCGTCGCCGTGGATGAGCCGAGCCTCGATTGCCGCGCGACCAGCACGGCCCTGGCGGTTGGCCCGATTCCAGGATGTTGCGCATTCGCTGCATCGTGTCGAGCAACTCTTGCTCTCGCTCGGGCGTAAACGCGACCTCGTGCTGCTGCCCGTTCGCGAGCACCAGCAGCGCGTGCGTCGGTCGCACGCCAGACGTCTCTTCGAGCAGGGCGCACTG
>JAFAPL010000957.1 GCA_019247135.1 Chloroflexota bacterium
GGACGGTCTGCCGCTGGCGCTCGAGCTTGCGGCCGCACGCCTTCGTCACTTGTCTACGCGCGCGCTACTGGCACGTCTCGAACGGCCTTTGCCACTTCTGACCGGCGGTGCCCGCGATCTTCCGCCTCGCCAGCAAACGCTACGCGAAACGATCGCCTGGAGCTATGGCCTCCTCCAGCCAGCGGAGCAGCGGGTCTTCCGCAGCCTGGCCGTGTTCGTTGACGGCTGCACTCCCGAGGCTGCCGAAGTGGTGTGCGGAGGAGTGGGCGACCTCGGGGTCGAGGCATTTGACGTCCTCACCGCGCTTGTCGACCAGAGCCTGCTCCTACCCGATGCTAGCGAGGCTCCACGCTTTCGGTTGCTCGAGACAGTACGTGAGTATTCGAAGGAGCAACTGGCCGCATCAGGGGAATACTCCGATGTGGCAAGACACCACCTGGATTTCTATGTCGCACTGGCCGAGGAGGCCGAGCCGCACTTGCGCGCAAGCCATCACGCCATGTGGCTCGATCGAATCGAACTCGAGCATGCCAACCTGCGGGCGGCGTTGGGCTGGGCGATCGCGCAAGGCGACACTGAAGTCGCGCTGCGACTTGCTGGCTGCTTGTGGCGCTTCTGGTTCTTCCGAGGTCATTTCACGGAAGGCAGACAGTGGCTCGAGGCGGCGTTGTCCGCCACCGGCCAAACGAGCGCAAGTGCACGGGCGAAGGCTTTGTGCGGGGCCGGCATGCTGGCGCATTACCAGGGTGACTATGCGCGGGCCGAAGCTCTGTGTGCCGAAAGCCTATCGCTGTATCGACAGCTGAACGATGGGCTTGGCGTGGCAAGCGCGCTGCACGGATTGGCGGTCGTCGATCGCTCGCGCGGCAACTTTGACGGAGTGCGCGCCAGGTACGCCGAAAGCCTGGCGCTGCTCCGCGAACTCGGCGATGCCGCGGCGCTCGGACATGCATTTGTTTACTTCGGCTATGCCGTCTTGATCCAGGGCGATATCGAGTTCGCCCGCAAGCTATTTCAGGAGGGCCATGCGGCGTACGAGGCGACGCAAGACCCGTGGGGCATAGCATTCGCCGTCCATGGCTCAGGCGTACTTGCCTGGTACGAGAACGACTACGTAGCGGCCCAGCGACTTGTCGAGGAAGGCCTGGAGACGTTCCGTGCACTCGCTGACCAGCGCGCAGTGGCACGCTCGTTGGGCAATCTCGGGAACATTGCACTGGGTCGTGGCGACCATCGAGCGGCCGCCGCCAGGTACGCTGAGGCGCTTGCGATCTTTCGCGCATTGGGCGATACGTTGTTCATCGCCAACACGCTCGAGGGCGTAGCGGCCCTTCAAATAGCCACGAAACAGCCGCGCCAAGCAGCACATCTGCTCGGAGCGTGCGAGAAGATGCGGGAGCTCATCAACGCGCCCGTAGCTCCGATGGAAAGACCTCGCCTGGAGCGCATGCGCTCCACAATCCGTTCGAAGCTTGGCGTGCATGGATACGACTCAGCCTGGACGGAGGGAAGGAGCATGACGACCGAACAGGCGTTAGCGGAGGCAGGTTCGGAGCTGAGCTCAGCGGCATGGTCACCAGCGCTCGGACACGATGACCTTGATTCGGGCGTTTCTCACTTGACGCGGCGGGAGATCGAGGTACTGCGCCTGGTTGCCGGCGGTCTCTCGAACGCGCGTATCGCCGACGAGCTGGTGATCAGCGCGCGCACGGTGAATGCCCATCTGGTCTCGATCTATGACAAACTTGGCCTTCACACTCGCGCCGCGGTGACCCGTTTCGCAGTCGAGCGCAGGCTTGTATAGGTATATGGACCAGGACCGCGGCGCCTGAACAAATCGAGTGTTCGCTCGATGTGACGGAGCCAGGAGCGGAGCATCCTACGGCTCGTGACGAACACCTCACCGCGCGCGTCCAGGGGGAACAAACGATGTCGAGCGCAGACCTGATACAGCAGACGGCTCCGGATCCAATGGCGACTCCGGTTGCATCCAGCTTTCCGGTCCGATGGGAACACCCGGACGACGCCGAGCACGTCTGGATACAGGACCGCATGCACGCACCCGACCCGATAACTCCGCTCGAGCAAGTGTTGACGGAACTTGTGTACGCCGGTATGAGCGCGACCGCGGAACGCTATGAGGTCCCGGTACGAATCAAGTGCCGACGCATCAACACGTTTCTTTACTGGGCGGTAGTTCCTTCGGTGGTACCGCCCGCCGAGATCGAGGCTCAGCTCGAACGGTCAAATGCAAAGTTTCGCGCTGTGTTCGCCCGCATCGGCGACATCTGGCGCGAAGAGCTTTTGCCCGAGGTGCAGGACCACATTCACTATTGGGAGACATTCGACCTGACCGGCGCATCGTTGCCCGCAGTACTCGCCCACGTAGATCAGACAGTGACCCGGCATGCGCGCCTGTACGATCTGCACTTTCGAGTTGTGACTCCAAAGCACCTCGTCCTGAGCTTATTTGAAGAGCTCTATCGCGACCTTTTTCCGCTCGACGACTCGCTGACGGCCTTCCGGCTGCTGCAGGGCTTCGAGAACAAAACAATTGAGACGGACCGAGAGCTCTGGCGTCTGAGTCAAGTGGCGCGGGCCAATCCGGCCGTGCGCCAGGCACTACTCGATCACGCGGCGTCCGATGTAATTGGAGTGCTCGAGAGCAACGCGGCTGCGGGAACATTCAACGACTGTCTGCGCGAATTCCTCCTGGCGTACGGCCGTCGCAGCGGCAAGCCGTTCCAGCTCAGCGCGCCTGCGTGGATCGAGGATCCGACTCCGGTGCTCGAGAACCTCCAGAGTTATCTCGCGCAGCCCGAGCGCGACCTGGACGCTGAGGTCCGCGCGACCATCGCCGAACGCGAGCACCTCGTGGCACGCGCGCGTGAACGACTCGCCCAGCAATCTCCGGCAATTCGTGAAGAGTTCGAGTTTCTGCTGAAGGCGGCGCAGGAAGCGAGCGTCGTGAGCGAGGATCACAATTTCTGGATCGACTATCGCGCCGCCTACGAA
>JAFAPL010000972.1 GCA_019247135.1 Chloroflexota bacterium
TCGGAGTGTATCCGCCGATAACGAACTCTTGGCCGCGGTTAATGCGCATCTTACGCCAGGCGCCAGAACGCTGACCAGGCTCGTATATGCTGTTTCGGCGTTTCGCGACTAAACCTTCGAGGCCCTGCTCACGAACGGATCGAATGAGGTCAGACAAATTTGCACTCAACTCTGCTGAATAGCGAATCGGCTCGTCTAGTTTCGAGAGGATCTTTGTCCTCACCAGCTCGCGCCGCGTATCGAGTGTTTCTGAGCGCAAGTCTCGACCAGCAAGGATTAGCAAATCGAATGCAAAATAGAAGACCGGAACTCTCGATGAGCCGTAGTTTTGGAGCGTATTGAACGACGGGCGACCGGACGCATCGAAAAATGTGGAGCTCCACATTTTTGGACTAATGGTGAGCACATGAAAATGTGCAGTGGGCGTTTCGTCAGCTGTGCACGCCTGCGATTTTGAACTGGCGGTTGCACATTACTAACCCCGGGCCTCGCCGATCGTCTCACATCCGGAGGTCCGATGCTGCTTCAGCTGTATCCGAGAGTTCACCGCCGGTATTCGTCGTTGCCCGTTTTCGGCCCTATCGTTGAGAACTTCGGTGCCTGGCTCCTCAAAAAGGGCTACTCGACCGACTGCATACGAGAGCACTTCTGTTGCATGCACCGGATCGCGCGCCTTCTGCACAAACGAGGCGTCAGCAACGTGGCGGAGTTGACGAGAGGAAAACTGCAAGCGTGCGCCCCAGCGCAACGACTCGATGACCGGCGGCTCGCAGCATCAGTGCGACTGCTGGAACGCTACTTCGCATCGGAAACCTTAATATTTGGTGCACAACTGTTGAGTCGAGTCGATCAGAGGACAGCTGAGTACGCCACATACCTGAATGAGGTCCGTGGGCTCGCAGCATCCACGGTGGCCGGTCATTGCGCAACGGTCGCAGCGTTGCTGACCGACATAGATTATGAATTAACTCCCGAGCGCCTTCGGGCACTTACGTCTCGAGATATTGAAGCCTTCGTCCGTCGCTCCGGAGCGCGATTGAAGCGATCTTCTCTCCAGAGCATGGTGGCGCACGTTCGAACTTTCTTGCGGTTCGCTGGGTCCTCCGGGGAGGCCCCGACAGGTCTCGACAGACAGATCGACACCCCCCGCGTCTATCGGGAAGAAAAACTTCCCAAATCATTGCCATGGGAAACCGTTCAGGCGTTCTTACAGGCCATTGATCGCACCACTCCGTCCGGGATCCGGGACTATGCGATCTTTCTCCTAATCGCCACGTACGGCTTGCGCGCGTGCGATGTTGTGGCACTCGCGCTGGACGATGTGGCATGGCGCGCTAGGCGCATCCGTATCGAGCAGCGGAAGACCGGGCGACTGCTTTGGTTGCCCCTCACTGACGAAGTCGCCACCGCGTTGCTGGAATATTTGCGCCGAGGCCGGGCGCATCTTGGAATAAGGCGGTTCCGACGCGGCTTCCAACGCGATCACCCGGATTTTCGCGAAATCTTTCTGCGATGTGTGACGCCAGCGGGCGTCCTTAAATCGACGGCGATTGCTGAAGCATTCCAAAAGTGGTCGAGACGAAGTGGATTGAAGATTGCGTCTCAGGGTGTGCATTGCATCCGGCATTCGTACGCCCTTCACCTCCTGCGATCAGGTCTGCCTCTGAAAACAATCGGTGACCTGCTGGGCCACCGGACGCTCGAAAGCACCTGCGTGTACCTGCGATTGGCGACCGACGATCTACGAGATGTACCGCTGAACCTTCCGGCAGGCGCGTGCACGACGGGCCAACATGAGGTTGCGCGATGAAGGCCACAAGTACGTTCACATCGAGAATGGCTCTCCACATCGAGCGCTACCTGGCGCTGAAGCAAGCGCTGGGTCGGGAATATGACGGAGTCCGCCGCGTACTGGTCCACCTCGATCAGTTTGTGACCACACACGGCGGCGATCTGACGGCAGAAACCTTCGGTGGCTGGTGTTTGACATTGCAGCATTTGGCATCTGGAACTCGCCGCGGCCGCATGCGGGAAGTGAGAAATTTCTGTCTTTACAGACGCCGCTATGAGGTGGCGAGTTTTCTCCCAGACTCCCGACTATTTCCGCCGCGCCATCAAGTGGTCCGGCCACATCTCTTCACGAAAACAGAAGTCCTTCGCCTCTTGGCCGCTATCAGCGCGCTGCCCGCCGCACCAACCTCACCGTTCCGTCGGGAAAACCTGCGTCTGGCGATAGTGCTCCTCTACACCACCGGCCTGCGGTTAGGGGAATTGGTCCGGCTAGCGTTGCGCGACTATGACCCACGCGAGCACACGCTACTGATTCGCGATTCGAAGTTTCACAAATCGCGACTTATGCCGCTCTCGATTGACGGCACTCGCGAAATCGATGAATATCTTGCGGCTCGTCGCAGCCAACGGATCGCCATATCGCCTGAGAGCCCGCTCCTTTGGCACCACACTCGACGCGGAAGTGCCTATACCGGCACAGGCCTCACAAACGCAATCCGGCCCCTCCTGCGCGCTCTACAAATCCGAACTGAGACAGGGCGCCTACCCCGAGTACATGATTTTCGACACACATTTGCGCTCGAAGCATTGCTGCGGTGGTACAGCAGTGGTGCCGACGTTCAAGCCAAGTTGCCGTTCCTCGCCACATACATGGGCCACGTCTCGATCGCTTCGACGGAGTACTACTTAAAGTTCGTCGAGCCGCTGGGCGTTTCCGCGCGCGAGCGATTTGCCCGTCACTGCGGCGGGGTTCTTGCCATGCCCACTAACACTGGAGGTGTACGATGAACACGGCTTCTCCCAATACGCTTGGCCGTGCTCTGCGTCGCTTCTTTACGGATCATCTTCCGCGCGTACGCAGGGCCAGCTCGCATACGATCCAAAGCTACCGTGACGCGTTCGTGTTGCTGTTGCGGTTCGTTGCCGCACAACGAGGGGCGCCGGTTAGCGAGTTAGATCTTAGCCATCTCGGTCCTCAGGAGGTGCTG
>JAFAPL010000993.1 GCA_019247135.1 Chloroflexota bacterium
AGACGGTCGTACTTACCCGTACGACGACTCGGCCGACTCGCGCAATCGCGCGCCCGACGACGAGGAATTCGATCCACTCACGCGCGTGGCGTCTGAGCAGACGCTCGGCGAAAAGTTGCTCATGGATATGGGCGCCGCTCTGCCAGACGAAGACATGCCTCTGGCGGAGTACCTGGTCGGGAGCCTCGACGAAAAAGGCTACCTGTCGATCAAGATCGACGATGTCGCGTACGAGCTTGGCATCTCGGTCGACCGTGTGCGCGCCGTTCTGCGCGTGCTGCAAGCCCAGGAGCCCGTTGGTATTGGCGCCCGCAATTTGCGCGAGTGCTTGTTGCTCCAGATCACGCATCTGGAAGAACGTGGGCTTTCACAGCCGCATGCACGTGAGATCGTCACGCAATTCTTGACCGAGCTTGGGGAGCACAAGTTTGGTCGGATTGCGCACGAGCTCAAGATCTCGCAACAAGAAGTCGCCGATGTGTGGGAGTTCGTCAAGACCAAGCTGAACCCGCATCCGGCGCATGGTTTTTCGGAGACCAACTCCAGCGATCGCGACACGCGTGCGATGTACATCATTCCTGATGTGGTGATCTCGAAGGGGCCCGACGATTTCGAAGTCGAAGTCGTTGAAAGTCGCCGCTTCGTACTGCGTGTCAACCCAATGTACACGCGGTTGTCAGCCGACCTGCATCGCAGCAGCGCGTCGATGAACCAGGAAGAAAAGCGCCACGTTCAGCAATATGTTGGTCGCGCGAAACTGTTCATCGCCAACATCAATCAGCGACGTCAAACGCTCTTCAACATCACCCGCTGTCTGGTTGACCAGCAGCGCGATTTCCTTGAAAAAGGCGTGCGCCACCTTCGCCCTCTCTCGCGTGCGGCGGTTGCTCAGCAGCTCGGCGTCCACGAATCGACGGTGAGTCGCGCGACCGCGTCGAAGTACGTGATGCTGCCGAATGGCGAAGTCATCCCATACGCGCACTTCTTCACCCCGAGCTTGAGCGTCAAGGACATCATGAAAGAAGTGATCGAGAAGGAAGGCAAACCGCTGACCGACTCGGAGATCGTCGAGCGCCTGAAGGACCGCGGAATCCATATCGCCCGCCGCACCGTCGCCAAGTACCGCATGCAGCTCGCGATTCTTCCGTCCTCGCTCCGCTAAGTCGGGTGTAGCGCTCGCACGCGCCGTACACTGCTGGATAGCGATGGAGCTATCTGACGAGCAACGCGCGCTCCAGTCGACGGTCCGCGAGTTCGCCGAGGCCGAGATCGCGCCGCACGCCGCGGCGTGGGATCGCAACGGCACGTTTCCCGCGCAGACCGTCAGAAAGCTCGGCGACCTCGGCATCATGGGCCTGCCGTTTCCGGAGCAATACGGTGGCCTGGGCGCCGGCGCCCTCAGCTTCGCGGTAGCCGTCGAAGAACTCACCCGCGTCGACTCGTCGGTCGCGATAACCGTGGCCGCCAGTGTCTCCCTCGGCGGCACGCCCATCCTCGCCTTCGGTACCGAGGAACAGAAGCAGCGCTGGCTCGTCCCGCTCGCCAGAGGTGAAACCATCGGCGCATTCGCGTCCACGGAGCCTGGCATGGGCTCCGACGTACAGGGTGCAGAGACCACCGCCCGACAAGAGCAGGATGGCTGGGTGCTGAACGGCACGAAGGCGTATATCACCAACGCCGGCACCGAGCTGAGCTCATTCGTTACGACGACGGCGATCACGGGTCAGCGTGACGACGGTCGCTCGGAGCTGAGCACGTTCATCGTGCCGGTGGGCGCGCCCGGATTCGTACCTCAGAAGCCGTATCACAAGATGGGCTGGCACGCGTCTGATACGCGCGAGCTCTCCTATCAGGACTGTCGTGTCGGAACAGACGCCCTGCTCGGCGAACGCGGCGGCGGCGCCCGCGTCTTTTTGTCGACCCTGGATGGCGGCCGCATCGGCGTCGCCGCGATGGGCGTCGGCCTGGCGCAGGGCTGCCTCGACCAGTCAGTGGCCTGGGCCAACCAGCGCTGCGCGTTCGGCCATCCAATCGCGCGGTATCAGGCGGTCTCGTTCGAGCTGGCGGCGCTGCAGGCGCAGATCTCGGCCGCGCGCAGCCTGGTCTATCGGGCTGCCGCGCTTCGTGACGCTCAGCAGCGGCATACACAGGAAGCCGCCGAAGCGAAGCTGATCGCCAGTGAGCTGGCGGTGCACGCCGCCAACGTGGCGATGCAGGTCCAC
>JAFAPL010001022.1 GCA_019247135.1 Chloroflexota bacterium
CAGGGCGTCTCAGTAGACGACTTCGTGACCCATGTCGTTAGCAACCTGAATGTGGTTACCCTCGGATTTCTGGGTGCATATTTTTTCAGCATTGGCGTTCTCATACGACGGTTTTTCGCCACGGATCTGTACCCGGCTGCATTTCTGCAGATGATCTATCGGCTCCTGGTGGTAGTCGTGATTAGCCTGTTTCTCAGCATTGTCGTACCCCTTCTCCTGAGCCTGCCGGGAGTGAACACATTGCCGGACAACGTGGCGGGATTACCGACTCGGCCAATGGCAGGCGGTTCCCTGAGCGGACAGGTCGCGATCGCCGGAACGCTGGCCTTTTTCTTCGCGGTGTTCTTCGGGCAGTTCACACCCTGGCTGTCCCGCGTTCCAGCATTGTTGCGCGTGCGCGGCTTAGATCGAGGCAAGCCTGATAAGAATTTGCATGCACCCGTGTCCAAACTGGAAGGCGTCGATTTGTGGGTCGAAAGCCGACTGGCCGAGGAAAGTGTGGAAACCGTGCAGGCCATGGCCGGGGTGCCCATTGATAAACTCGTGCGGCGCACCTACTTCAGCACCGCCCAGATCGTGTGCTGGGTCGACCAGGCGATTCTGTACATGCACGCGGGCAATAGTGGGGAGTGGATGACGGCGTTCCGCAAAGCGGGCATCCACAAAGGTACCGATTTATTGCGCGCAATTGGGTATGGCGATGCGCTGACGCAGATTGATCTCCCGCAAGACGCGATCATCAGGCCGGTTGTCGACCTTGACAAAGTGAACAATGCGGTGATGACACTGGTCGCGGCGGCTGATGTGAAAAGCACTGACGGCGATGAGCCCGATAAGGGCGATAAGTCCGATGCCGCCGATAAGACAGATAAGACCGCTAAGCCGGGTAAGACGGACAAGCCCGATGCAAAGCCACCCAAGCTGACCGGGCCGACCGTGTTCGAGATTGCCGCCGCGGTCTGGGCAGAGCCCAATCTCGAATACCTGGTCAACTTCTACAACGCGCACAAGGTGAATATCCGCCCGCGTCCATCGGCCGGCACAGTTCCGTCGCCGCAACCAGCGCCCGAGAAACCAGTTGCGGTTGCGTGAGTTAGTGCCAGCCCGCGTGTACAGTTCGCCCAATGCCTCGGTGTTTGTCGCTCTGTGCGGCCGTGCTCTGCGCATTGCTGCTGCTGAGCACACCCGCGCAGGCCGCTCCGAGCGACATGGTCGACCGCCTGCTGAATGCCGCGTTGCCCGCGCGCGACCCGCTCGACCTCGCCGTGCGTTTCCGCAACGTCCCGCCCTCCACGCCGATGGTCGACGCGACGCCGCCCCAGACGCTCAGAGCAGGAGCGCATGAAGAGTTTTCAGTGCTCGATCAGCGCAGCGCGAGCTACTTCCAAACGCAAGCCACCCTGCAGGTCGTCACCGACCATGCCTACTGGTTCGTCGAGGACGACATCGCGCAACAAGCACCCGAGCAGGCTCTCCAGACCTCGGCGGATGTGTTCGAGAACCGCACGTATCCGCTGATCCATCGGTACTTTGGCTCCGAACAGTCGCCCAGCGTGGACGACGATCCGCACATCGTGTTCCTGCTGGCAAACGTGCCCGGTGTCGCGGCGTACTTCTCGAGTGCCGACGCCTACCCGCGCGCGGTGCATCCCCAGTCGAACGAGCACAAGATGATCTATGTGAATGCGAACTCGTTGCGCCCGGGCACGGCGAGCTTTGACTCGACGATCACGCACGAGTTCCAGCACATGGTCCATTTCGCGAACTGTCCAACCCAGGAGGGCTGGGTGGACGAAGGTGCGTCCGAGCTGGCGACACGCATCGCCGGGTACGACGGCGGGCCACCGCAAGCGTTCGCCGCGCATCCCGACGTCCAACTCAACGCCTGGAGTCCGCAGAACGCCGACCTGTTGCGCCACTACCAGGCGGCGTACCTGTTCCTGCGCTACGTCGCCGAGCGCGCGGGCGGCTGGGATGCCCTGCCGCGGATTTTCTCCAGCTGCGAACGCGGCGAGGCCCAGTTCGAGACGTACCTGACGCAACAGCCGATCGATCCAGATCTGAATAGCCTGTTCGCCGACTGGTCAGTTGCCAACCTGCTCCAGGACGACAGCGTCGCCGATGCGCGATATGCGTATGACGGCGCGACTTTCCACGCTTCAGCCACGGGCCGCGCCACGCGCGACGCTCCATTCCTCGGCGAAGTGCCTCAGTTCGCCGCGAACTACGTCGAGCTGCCGATTGGCGGCGGAAGCGTGACGTTCAACGGCGACGCGTCCGTGCAATTGACCGAGGCAGCCGATGCCGGCGAGATCTGGTGGAGCAACCGCGGCGACAATCTCGATAGCCGGCTGACGCGCAGCCTCGACCTGAGCGGTCTCAGCACCGCGCACGCCGAGTTCCACGTCTGGTACGACCTGGAAGATCAGTTCGACTTCGCCTATCTGAGCGTCTCACTCGATGGTGGCCGAACCTGGCAAGCGCTACCGGCGAATCACACCCAGCCTGACGGTCGGACGGGAAACAACTACGGGCCGGGTTGGACCGGCTCGAGCGGCGGCTGGCTCGACGAGCAGGTCGATCTGTCGAGCTTCGTCGGCTCGCAAGTGCTGCTCCGCTTCGAGTACGTCACCGACCAGAGCTATAACGGCCAGGGTTTCTCGTTCCGCGGCTTCTCCGTGCCCGAGCTCGGAAGCGAGACACCGAATGCGTGGATCCCCGAAGGCTGGGTGCTCGTCGACGGACCGGTGCCCGAACACTGGAACGTGCGGCTTGTTCGCTGGTCGACCGTCG
>JAFAPL010001023.1 GCA_019247135.1 Chloroflexota bacterium
GCAACTTGAGCGAAAACTCGGCCCTCGGCAACCTGAGCGGAGCTTGGCCCGCTCGCCACTCGAAGAAAACTCGGCCAGACGTGACTTGAGCGGCCGACCTCCAAGTCCGTCGCACTTCTACTCCGCCGACGCGTCCAGGCCGAGCCACCGACCCCGCCGCGCAACCGCTTCAGCCATTTTGCGCGTCGCTTCGTCGATCATCTCACCTTCGAATCGCAGCGCTCCGCGGCCCTCGCCCTCGGTCGCAGCACGGTAGGCCGCCAGAATGCCCTCCGCGCGCCGATACGTCAGCGGATCCGGCGAATAAATCCGGTTCACCAGATCGATCTGTGACGGATGAATGACCCACTTTCCATCGAACCCGAGTGATGCCGTCTTGCGCGCCGACCGCTCCAATCCATCCAGGTCCGCAAACGCCGCGTAAGGTCCATCGATTGCAAGAAGGCCATTCGCACGCGCCGCGACGAGAATGCGCGTGAGCGCGAAGTGCCAGATGTCGCCGCTATACGCGGAGTCAGGTGTGCCGATGGTCAACTGATCCATGCCCAGGCTGGCGGAGAGATCGCCGGGACCGAAGATCAACGCCTGCAAACGCGGGCACGCTTCCGCGATCGCTTCGACGTGCTGTAACCCGGGCGCGGACTCGATCAGCACCTCCAGCCCAATTCGACCTACCGGCCACCGCCGCGCTCGCTCGATCTGCGACAGGAGCCGGTCGACGAAGTGCACGTCGGCCGGCGACTCCACCTTCGGCACGATCACGGCATCCAGCCGATCGCCGGCCGGCTCCACGACTTCCACCACGTCGCGGTAGCACCACTCCGTGTCCACTCCATTGACCCGCACCGCCACCGCGTGCCGGCCGAACTCCAGCGAACGCAAGGACTCCACGACGATGGCCCGCGAGCTGGCTTTCTCGGAGGGCGCCGTCGCGTCCTCCAGGTCGAACAGGATCTGATCCGCGCTCAGCGTCACGGATTTGGCTTGCATCCGCGCGCTGCTGCCGGGGACGGACAAACAGGACCTGTGCGGTTTGAGCTCCTCTGTCATCTGGCGCCACCTTCGTACACGATGCGCCCGCCGACGACCGTCAGATCTATCGTCAGCTCTCGCAAGGCGTCGGCCGGCAGCTCGAATGGATCCGCTGCCAGCACTACCAGGTCCGCGTCCTTTCCAGGCATGAGTGTGCCACGTTGATGGGACGCTCGCTCCGCATACGCCGAGCCCGACGTGTATGCCTGCACCGCTTCCTCCAATGAGACGCGTTGCTCCGGATACCACCCTCCGGCTGGCTCCCCATCCGCGTCCACACGCGTGACGGCCGCGTGCACGTTCAGGAGTGGTTCGATCCGCTCGACTGGTGCATCGGTCCCAAACGCTACGTGCGCTCCGGAGTCCAACAGCTCACGCCACGCATAACCGTGGCGCGCTCGCGCGCCCCAGTGCTCGTTCGCCGTCCGCCAATCGGCAATCGCGTGAATTGGCTGCATGGATGCGATGACTCCGAGTTGCGCGAAGCGACCTATGTCTGACGGATGCGTCAGCTGTGCGTGCTCGATCCGCAACATGCGCACGCGCAGCGGAGCGCAGCGCTCAAGTGTCGATTCGTAGGCGTCCAGCACTCTGCGCACGGCCGCATCGCCAATTGCATGCACGGCGATATCGAGCTCCGCGTCCGCCGCGGTCTGCATCAACTCGGCCAGCTCCGTTGGATCGAGCGTGGGCACTCCGCGGTACCCATCGGTGCGATTCTCGTACGGCTCCAGCATGTAGGCCGTGCGTGAGCCGAGCGCGCCGTCCGAAAACAATTTGACCGGGCCGATACGAACGAGCTCACCGCCAACGCCGGTTCGAAGTCCGAGGTCGCGCGCCTCCGCGAGCTTGCCTCTCGGGATACCGTGATACACACGCAGCGTCAGATCGCCACTTTGCTCGAGCGCCTGAAACGCGCGCAGCGACCGACTGTCCTCCAGGTTATGAATCCCAGTCAGTCCGGCCGCGGCGGCGAGCGGCAACGCGCGACTGATAGCCTCACGCAGCTGATCGTCCGTGGGCTCCGGAATCTTGCGTCGGACCAGGTCCTGTGCGTTTTCGAACAGCACTCCGCTGGGGTGGCCGTTGTCGTCCCGTTCGATGACTCCGCCCGCTGGCGGCTGTGTATCGTCGTTGATCCCGCAGTAGCTGAAGGCTGCTGAGTTCAACCAGACGGAGTGGCCGTCGTGGCTGCTCAGCGCTGCCGGCCGGTCGCCTGTTGCCGCATCGAGGTCGGCCGCGGCGGGCAGGCGGCCCCAACGGTTGCGGTCCCAGCCGCGTCCGCGCACCCAGGCGCCGGGTGTCAGCTCGTCAGCCGCGCGGCGTATGCGGTCAAGGCCGGCTTCGAGCGTCGGGGCCTGATCGAGGTCGACCTGCTCGCGTGCGAGTGAGAAGCTGCCGAAGTGGACGTGCGCGTCGACAAACCCGGGCAGGACCGCGCGTCCGCCCAGATCGATAACACGCGTCGCGGGCTGCCGCAGCGCGGCCGCATCCTCATCGAGCGCCACAACACGCCCCTCGCGGACGGCCAGACTGCTGGCGCGCGGCCGCGCCGGATCCATGGTGTACACGTGCCCGCCGGTGAGGAGCAGATCCGGTTGCATCGACGATCCGGCCTCATCGTATCTGCGATGATGGACAGCGCGTGCCAGAGCCCGTGTCCAGGCCTGATCTCGACAAGCGTCCGCTGCTGGTTGTCGACGGCGACAACCTCGCCCACCGTGCCTATCATTCGATGCCCAAGTCGCTCAAGTCGAAAGACGGTCGACCGATCAACGCGATCGTCGGCTGGACCAACATGCTGGTCTACCTGTGGGAGACGCTTCAGCCGCGTTCGGTGTTCGTCGGTTGGGACACGCTCGGCGTCGACACATACCGGCATGAGCTATGGCCCACCTACCAGGGCGGGCGGCAGTTCGACCGCGCGATCGTCTTGCAGCTCGATTGGCTGCCCGGCGTCGCCAGTGCCTTCGGCTTCGGCGTTGGCAAGCAGGCTGGCTACGAGGCGGACGATTTGATGGCCGCCGCCGCGATCGCCGAGACCAGTCGCGGCGGCCACAGCGTCCTGCTCACGACGGATCGCGACGCCTACCAGCTCGTGTCCGAATCGGTGACGGTGCTGGCGCCGCGGTCAGGCGTGCGCGACCTGATGCGCATCGGACCCGAGCAGGTGGTCGAGCGCATGGGGGTGCTGCCCGAGCAGATTCCGGACTTCAAAGCGCTGGCCGGCGATTCGTCCGACAACATCCCGGGCGCGAAGGGCATCGGACCCAAAGCCGCCGCCAGCCTGCTCCTCAAGTACGGCACCCTGGAAGCGGTCCTGGAGGCGCGCACCGACAGCATCGCCCCCGCCGTAGCCGAGCAGCTGCGCGTCTTCCGTCGGATCGTCACGATGCAGACCGACGTGAAGGTGAAGCTGCCCGCGACGGCGCCGCCGAACTGGGCCGCGGCGGCCGAAGAGATCCGACGCCTCGGCGCGGAGAATCTGGCCGAACGCCTCGCCGCGCGGGCCGCGTCCCCGCCCGCCTAGCGGTGGCGCAGTCCGCCGTGCTCGCCAGCGCAGCGAAATCGGCGCCACGTGACGCCCTGCGTGGCGCTCCGCATGTACGTGACGCTCCGTGTGACGCCCTGCGTGACAATTCGCGTGTACGTGACGCCCTGCGTGACGGTCCGCCTGTAGGTGACGCTGCACGTGACGGCCTGCGTGACGCTCCGCGTGTAAGTGACGCTCCGTGTGACGCCCGGCGTGACGCTGTACGTGACGGTTCGCACTTACGCTGGCATGGGCGGCGGGTGGGGGTGGTGGGCCGCAACCGCAAGTTCGCGTCCATGCGAGCGCCCGCTCAGCGTGCCGCAGCGGAGTCGACTTAGGCATGGCCACGATCGCCGATGTTGCTCAGCGCGCGGGTGTCTCGATCGCCACCGTGTCGCGGGTCCTGTCACCCGCGGCAGAGCCCCACCCCGTCCGACCCGAGACGGCCGAACGCGTGCGGCTGGCCGCCGCGCAGCTCGGCTACGTCGCATCGCCACTGGCACGCGGCCTGGCCGCGGGCCGTTCGGGACTGATCGGACTGGTCGTGCCCGACCTCGCGGACCCGCACTACCCGCAGATCGCCAGCGGCGTAGAGGAGGCCGCCCACGACGCGGGCATGGCCGTCCTGGTGTGCAACACGCTCGGAGACACACAGCGCACGTTCGAGTACGTACGCCTGCTGCACGCGCGACGCGTCGATGCGATCGTGCTTTCCGGCGGGACGAGCCTGGATTCCGCCGCGTTGAAGACGGTCGAACAGGTCGACGAACCAGTCGTCCTCATCGGACGTCCCGCGGCCAGCACCGACCTGGTGCACGTCAGCATCGACAACGCGCTCGCGGCGCGCCTCGCGACCTGGCACCTGGTCGAGGGCGGGTGGCGGCCGATCGTCCACCTCGGCGGGCCGCGACGCCAAACAACGATGGTGGATCGCGCGGCCGGCTATCAAGAGGCAATGCACGTTGCGGGGCTGGCGCCCGAAGTGCTCGAGACGTCTGGGACACCCGAGGACGGCTACGCGGTCATGCGTCGGCGGCTCGAGGCGAGCGGCCGCGAGCGCCTGGAGGAGAGCGGCCAGCAACGGCTCGACGAGAGCGGCCAGGAGCGACTCGATGAGACGGGCCGGGAGCGACTTTACGAGAGCGGCCGGGAGCGACTCGATGAGACGGGCCGGGAGCGAGTTTACGAGAGGGGCCGGGAGGGGCTCGACGAGAGTGGCCGGGAGCGGCTCAATGAGAGCGGCCACCAACACATCGACCGGAGCGGCCGGGAGCGGCTCGACGAGAGTGGCCGGGAGCGACCGCGCGGCGTGTTCGCCGCGACCGACCGGCTTGCGATTGCCGCCATCGCCGCAATTACGGATGCCGGTCTGGCGATTCCAATTGACATCGCCGTGATCGGCTTCGATGACATCGCCCTGGCGGAGCAGTTACGACCGCGACTGTCGTCTGTGGCGCAGCCGGCACACGCCATGGGACGTACGGCCTTCGAGCTCGCCCAGCGGTTGCTGGCGGGCGAACGCGTGGAGTCGGTGACATTGCAGGCGCGGCTGGTGGTGCGTGGCTCGAGCGCACGCTGATCGATGAGGTAAACAGGTAGCGCTGACGACCGTTTGGCGCACGTGACGCCCCACGTGACGCTTGCCTGGGCCGCGTGACGCGCTACGTGACGCCGCGTGACGCCCGTGTGCTAAGCGTTCAAACCGTTTGGCGCACGTGACGCCCCGGCATGGACGTTCTCGGCTGCGCACTGACATTCGACCGGCTAGCCGCTGGCCGTTCTCGGCTGTGCGTTCGCGCCTCCGCGATGCGGGCTGCCGCCGAATCGACCGCCACATGAGTCGGGCTTGGAAAGCGCTTACCGGAAAGGCTTTCCTATGCTAGGCTGGAGCATGCCCGAGCCCATTCGCCTCGCCATCCTCGGCGTCGGCAACTGCGCCTCCGCCCTTGTCCAGGGCCTCGAGAAGTACCGCGATGCCGACCCGACCGAAACCGTCCCCGGCCTGATGCACGTCGACCTCGGCGGCTATCACGTCCGCGACATCCAGGTCGTAGCCGCGTTCGACGTCGATTCCCGCAAAGTCGGACACGACGTCGCTGAAGCGATCTTCAGCGAGCCCAACAACACCGTCCGCTTCGCCGACGTCCCGCCACTCGGCGTCACCGTCAGCCGCGGCCGAACGCTGGACGGTCTCGGCCACTACCTGAGCCAGGTCATCGAAGAGTCCGACGCACCCCAGGTCGACGTCGCGCAGGTCCTCCGCGACACGCGCGCGCAGGTCCTCGTCAATTATCTGCCAGTCGGCAGCGAACAGGCCGTGCGCTGGTACATGGAGCAAGCTCTCGCCGCCGGCTGCGGTGTCGTCAACTGCATGCCCGTGTTCATCGCCCGCGAGGCAGCCTGGCGTCGGCGTTTCGAAGAGCACAACCTGCCGATTGTCGGCGACGACATCAAGAGTCAGGTTGGCGCGACCATCGTCCATCGCGTCCTGGCGCGCCTGTTTCAAGATCGCGGTGTGCACATCGAGCGCACCAGCCAGCTGAATGTCGGCGGCAACACCGATTTTCTCAACATGCTCGAACGCTCGCGACTGGAGTCGAAGAAGATCTCGAAGACGACGAGTGTCACGAGCCAGATCGACGATGAGATCGCCGCGAACGACATTCACGTTGGCCCGAGCGACTATGTCCCGTGGCTGACCGATCGCAAGTGGGCCCATATCCGCCTAGAGGGCCGATCCTTTGGCGACGTCCCACTCAACCTGGAGCTGAAGCTCGAAGTCTGGGACTCACCCAACAGCGCCGGCGTGGTGATCGACGCCATTCGGTGCGTGCGCCTTGGACTGGACCGGGCTCTTGGTGGAGCGCTCGAGGGACCCAGCGCGTACTTCATGAAGAGTCCGCCCGTGCAGTATCGCGACGAGGTCGCGCGTCAGATGGTGGAGCAGTTCATTTCCAGCGCACCGACGGAAACGGAGTCAATCGACGAACGGGTACCCGCGCTCGCCTGATCGGCAGAGCGCGGTTGCGGCGCGCCGAACGGAGTGATCGAGCGCGCTTAGGGGCTCCCATCAGCCGACTGTCACCAACGTGACTGCTCAGTACACCTAGGCCCACGTCCCGGGCCCGGTCTCAGGTCGAGAAAAATATCGCTCCGCGGAGCCGTCCAGCCAATTCGCGACTTGCAAGCACATGACTGCGAGCTGGTGGCGCCAGGCCGAGTCGCGTTGAGGTAGCTGCGCGAGCAGGCGCTGGTGTTCGATATCTCGAAGTAAATCATCGCGATGGGCATCGAGGAGGGCGCGGGGATCCAAAGGCAACACGGTAGGAGTTCCTCCCAACAGGCTCGCCGCCTGACCGTTCACTGCGTACTGACGACCGACTTGACTGTCCGGTCCATAGACATCCGGACCGCATTAACCGTAGGCTCGAACGAGGACACATTCGGCCCGCGTTGGCGTCACGATCTATGTACCATCCGACCACTCGCGTCCTGACCGTCCTGGAGCTTCTGCAGTCGCGCGCAGCGCTGAACGGCGCCGAACTGGCCGACCGTCTGGACGTCGACCGCCGGACGGTACGCAGGTACATCAACATGCTCCAGGAGCTGGGCGTACCCGTCGAATCGGAGCCCGGACGCTACGGCGGCTACCGTCTGCGGCGCGGGTACAAGCTCCCGCCGATGATGTTCACCGAGGAAGAAGCCCTGATGATCACCCTCGGTCTGGTGATCACCCGTCGCATGGGCATTACTCAGGCGGCACCGGCGGTCGAGGGCGCGCTCGCCAAGCTGGACCGAGTGCTACCCGATCGCCTGCGCGGCCGCGTGCAGGCGGTGCAGGGTGCGCTCGCGTTCACGCCGATGCGGGGCATGCAGCATCCGTCGGACGCCGCGACGGTGCTGGCGCTGACTGCCGCGGCGCAAGGCAACCAGCGTGTGTGGCTGCGCTATCGCAGTGGCGAGGAAGAGACCGAGCGCGTCATCGACCCGTACGGGATCGTCAACCACCAGGGTCGCTGGTACGCGGTCGGCTGGTGCCACCTGCGCGAGGACGTGCGCATGTTCCGACTGGACCGCATCCTGGCACTGGCCCCGCGCGAGGGCGAGGAATTCGTCCGCCCGCTGGACTTCGATCCAGTGCAGTTCGTGCTCGAGTCGCTGGCCCACATGCCCTGGGGCTGGCCCATCGAGGTGCACCTGGACATCTCGCTCGAGGAAGCCAAGCGCCGCGTCCCGGCCGACTTCGGCATCCTGGAGCCCACTCCTCGAGGCGTGCTGCTGCGCACCCAGGCCGACGACCTGGATTGGTTCGCGCGAATGCTGATTCAGATCGGTTGCGGGTTCCGCGTATTGCACCCGCCGGAGCTGCGGCAGGCGCTCGTCGACAAAGCCCGTGAAGTCAGCCGCATGGCGCGCCGCTCGACTCAGCCGCGCGGTGGCGCGCGCGAGCGAACGCCGCGGGCCGCGTCCGCCCTGGCGGCGAGCGCGTAGCACAGCCGCTCGAGTCGTTCGGCGAACGCTTGCGCCGACTCGCCGGGTGCTTGCCGCTGGGGAGGCCCGAATGCGATCGCGAGGACGGTCCGTTTGAGCGCAACGGGCACTCCCGCGATCACCGGCCCGCGAAACTCTTCCAGAAAAGCGGGCATCGCCTGTTCAGTGCCCGCGAGCCCGAACGGCACAACCGGCGCCTCGAGCGCCTCGGCGATGTGCGAGACGCCCGTCTTGAAGCGCGCCGCGGGTGGCTCGCCACGCTCGTCCGCGGCGCGCGCGTGCGTTCCCGACGGAAAGATCAGCACGGCGTTTCCGCGGCCCTCACGCGCCAGCGCGGCCAGCCGCCTCAGGCTGGCCTCACGGTGACGCGAGCGGTCGAGTGGATAGAGTCCAAACGCGGCGGACGCGTAGCGCGACAGGGGCGACCGCCAGCCAGGCCCCTCCGCCCCGGCGGCGACGATCAAACGACGCGCAAAGCGGCGCGCCGGGGTGCGTTCCAGCCCGGTCCGAATCAGCGGCAGATCGGCGAACGAGCGGTGATTGCCGGCAAAGACGACCACACGGGGTAAGTCGCGCAGCTGATCTCCGTCGAGCACGAGTGTGCGCGGAATGGCCAGGCGGTACAGCAGATCGAAGGGCAGCGCCAGGAGTGGTCGCAAGGCCGCTCCGCGGCCGTAGAACCAGGTCGACACGGGCAGCGGCTCGGCGCTGTCCAGGTCGGCCGCACCCTGTTCGTCGGCGGCCGGGGCGGCCAGCACAGCGGCGCGGAGTGCGTCGACGCTCATCTCCGTCGACAACGCACCTTCGCTCAACACGCGCCCGGTTTTGTCCTCGAGCCGCACGACCAGCTCCACCAGCCCGAGACTGTCGATGCCGAGCTGCGAAAGGGTCTGGTGGTCGCGCACGCTCGCCAGATGCGCTACGCCGGCGACGGTCTCGGCGACCGGGTCGCCCGCGACAGGTGGCGCCGCACGCGCCTCCACCGAATGCCGTTCAGACGACGGCGCGGGCAGCAGGTGGCGTCGGACTTTCAGTGTCGAAGTTCTCGGAAAATCCGCATCCGGCCACCAGGATGCGGTCGCGACCCGCTGGTGCGAGGCAAGCCTCGCGTTCGCGGCCGGCAAGAGCGACCTCGGGTCGAGCGACCGGTCGGACGGCCGCGCGGGCAGGAGGTAGGCGTGCAGACGGGCGTCGCCGGTCGCGGTCGGAACGACTACCACGGCCGCATCCTGCACGGGCTCCTGGGCGCGCAGCGCGTCCTCGACATCCTGCGGCCACACGTTCATGCCGTTGGGCAGCACGATCAGGTCGCGCGCACGACCCTGCAGCCAGATGTTGCCTTCAGGGTCGATGCGGGCCAGGTCGCCCGTGGCGTACCAGCCGTCGGGCGAGAGCACCTCGGCCGTCCTGACAGGGTCGCGCCAGTAGCCGCGCATCACGTTGGGTCCGCGCACCAGCAGCTCGCCTTCTGCAGACAGGCGCACCTGGACGCCGCGGATCGGCCGGCCGACGCTGCCGGCGGGGGTGCGACCCGGCTCGGCCGCAAGCGACCACCGGCGAGCACTCGCTGGTGCCGTAGCCCTGAACGACGTCGACACCCAGCCGTTCCCATAACTTCTGGGTTTCGACCGCCAGCGGCGCGCCGCCGGCCGCGAGCAAACGCAAGCGGCCGCCGATCTGACGATGGAGCATGAAGAAGAGCCGCCGCCGAACCGACACGGGAGCGCGATCGGCGGCGGCCATCAGCGCCGCGTACGCGCGGGGCGGGAGGCGTTTCTGGAGTCGTTGCTCGAGCGCGCTGCCCATCAGCTGGAGTAATTGCGGCACGGCCATCATGTGGGTGATGTGCTGCTCGTTCAGCACGCGCACGATGTCCGAGCCACGCCGACTCGGGATGTAGTGCACCGCGGCCCCGCGCAGCAGCGGATACAGCAGCCCGCACGTGAGCTCGAACAGGTGCGAGAGCGGCAGGATGCTGGCCATGCGGCAGCCCGCATCCAGCGGTATACGGTCGTCAAACGCCTGGATCTGCGACCACAGGTTCTGATGAGTGATCGTGCAGCCCTTCGGCTGTCCGGTCGTGCCCGAGGTGAAGAAGATCGCCGCCACGTCGTCGACCGGCGCGCGGACGGGCGAGGTGTCGACAGCCGCGGGCGCCGGCTCCCACCACGTGAGCGTGCGCTCGTCCGCTGGCGCCCAGCCTGGCCGCTGCGTGTAGCCGAGCACCACGT
>JAFAPL010001031.1 GCA_019247135.1 Chloroflexota bacterium
CGACGGTCACGCAAGTCAGCGTAGCGATCGGCATAGAGCCGCTGCGCCCAAGATAGCCCACTCAGCTGCGGGGTTGCGCAGTGCACTCTGCGGCACGCTCCCGGCAAAATCTCGGGGTCGGTGGCGAAGTTCTTGTGATTGTCCGCGCTGCCACTTCCATGGCCGTGGCGGTGTGTATATCGACGGTGTCCCGGACGTCCGGGGCGTAGCCACCGGCGAGCACGACGCAGACCGGGAACCCCTCGCCGCGTAGGCTGTCGAGCACCAACGCATCGCGGCGCCGTAGGCCAGCCTTGCTCAGAGCGAGCGTGCCCAGCCGGTCGCCTTCCCAGGGATCGGCGCCGGCCAGGTAGAACGCGACGTCGTAGCGGCCGCCGGCGAGAGCGGTTGCCAGGGCGGCGTCGAGCGTGGCGAGGTACTCGGCGTCCGCGGTGCCGGCCGGCAGATCCACGTCCAGGTCGGAGGGAATACGGTTGAAAGGGTAGTTACGGGCGCCATGCAACGACAGCGTGAACGCGAGCGGGTCGGGGCGGAGCAGGTGCGCTGTCCCGTCGCCTTGGTGGACGTCGCAGTCGACCACGAGCGCTCGCCGCGCGAGGTCGGCCTTCCGCAGGGCGATAAGGGCGAGGGCGACGTCGTTGAATAGGCAGTAACCACGGGCGAAATCCCGCCCGGCGTGGTGCGTACCGCCGCCGAGGTTCATCGCGACGCCGACCTGCAGCGCCTCCTGTGCGGCGAGCACTGTCCCACTCGAGGCACGCCGGCCACGCTCGACGAGCTCTGGCGACCAGGGAAGTCCCAGGCCGCGCTGCTCGCGGACGGTCAGCTGGCCGCGACGCATACGGCCCAGCAGCGCTACCTCGTGAACCTCCGCGAGCGTCGACCACGGTGCCGGATCGGCCTCGCGGATCTCGCCAGGCATGCACACGCCCTCGGTGAGGAGCCGCTCACGCACCAGTCGGTGTTTGGACAGCGGATACCTGTGCTGCTCCGGCAGCGGGAACGACCAGCGGTCGTGGGCCCAGACGTGCATACGAGTCGTTTTCGGGCGGAGCCCGAGGTCGGACCACCGTAGACGACTCACCTAGTTTTCGCCGCCTCGATCCACGCGCCGGGGTTGCCTGCGCTCACGAGTTCTTTGCTACTCGGTGCGCGTCGCGACGACAACCGCCGGCGTCTCGGCGCACCTACGTCAGCCGACGTGCCCAGGTGACGACCGCCACACCGCGGCATTCCCGGCGCGCCGCGGCTGAGGGCGTGGTGTGTGCGCGAATCGCGCGGCACGGTCTGATCGCGCTCACCAGATGCTCCGGCTAGTCTCTGCGCGTGGAGATTCAAGCGACGCGGCGGCGCGGCGCACTATTGCGTCTTCCGCCTTTTGGCAGCCTCTGGCCGATAACGGCCGTGCTGGTGGCACTCTACGCTGCTCACCAGGGCCTCGGGTTGGGAGGACGGGGCGTCGACGGCCTCTTCGATGACTGGATCAACGACGGGCTGCTGTGGTTCGCCGCGGGCATGTGCGCCGGGGCAGCGCTGCGCGCACGCCGGAGCCGCGTAGCGTGGTTGCTGGTCGCTCTCGCGCTCGCCAGTTGGGCTACCGGCGACACGATCTGGAGCATTCGCTTCGGGGGCGCCGCTGCACCACCGCTGACCAGCATTTCCGATGTCTTCTGGCTGGCCTGGTATCCGCTCATCGTTGCGGCGCTGGCCCTGCTGGTCCGAGAACGGGTCCCTGGCTTCGAGCTCCACCGCTGGATCGACGGCATCGCGGTGATGGTGCTCCTTGCGACGCCCTGGGTGGCTTTGTTCCTGGAGCCGGTCGCGGAGCACACGCGCGCGTCGGGGCTGGCCGTTGCGCTGGACTTTGCGTATCCGCTGGCCGACGCGATCCTCGTGGGGGCGGTCCTCGGGGTGTTCGCACTGATGGGCTGGCGGCCGGGTCGGATGTGGCTAGGGCTCGGGGTCGCGCTGACGGTGATGGGAGTCGCCGACGCGATCTATTCGGTGCAGGCGCTGGCGCATTCTCACGACCGCGGCGTCTACGACGCCGCATGGGCAGGCGCCGCGGCTCTCGTCGCCTACGCGGCCTGGCAACCCCACCCGGGTCGACTCGACCAGCGAGAGGTGACCGGATGGTCGGCGATCGCCTTGGCGATCGCGGCCCAAGCCCTGGCCGTGTCGATCCAGGTCTACGCCATCTTCCACGAGGTCCCACGGAGCGAGCGCGTCCTGACCGTGATCGTCCTGATCATTGCCACGATCCAGATCGTGGTCACTCGGCCTCGCCCGCGACCCGACGCCCGGGCAGAGCGGAACCCTCCAAGCTCCTCCGCCCCGGTGTCGACGCGCGACAGGCCAGGTACCTTCGAAGCAAAGAGCGCGATCCCCGAAGCAAGTCCTACGGTTCGGGCCCGGCCAGTCGCTCGCTCGGACGAGTAGCAGAACAGTCACCGTCGGTGTGCGTCTGTCGGCTCCGCCCGACGCCGGACGGGACCGCGCCGCCGTTGCCCGAGGAACGCGCCGAGCAGCTCGGCGTCGCGGTGCGGAGCTCTGGGCGGAGTTCAGCCCAAACCGTCGTGGAGCTCTCGGTCCCCCGTGATCTCACGTTCGCGCGCCCCAGCGCGTCATACACGGAGATGCACTCTTACCAGGACGGGACTCGCCCGGGACCCGGCCGTGCGCGCGACGTCTTCCAAGCACCCGAACGACTGCGAAGGAGGATCGATCGATGACCACTACCGCCACCACCCGCGCCGGCGCCATCGCCGCGCGCGTCGACGCGCTTGACTGGCAGACGCTCACCGACCAGCTCGACGAGCACGGCTTCGCGACGACCAGCCGGGTGTTTCCCGGCGCCGAATGTCGCGAACTCGCCGGCCTGTTCGACGGGGACGGGTTTCGCTCGACGATCGACATGGCCCGCCACCGCTTCG
>JAFAPL010000037.1 GCA_019247135.1 Chloroflexota bacterium
AGCGCGGCGACGTGCTCTGCATTGTCGAGGCTGTAGGCCGAGTTCGCATCGGCCATGAGCAGGACGTCGGGCCATCGCTCGCGCACCGCGCTGACGAATGCGATGTCGCGGCCAGGTCCAATCTTCATCTTTATTCGCTTGTAGCCCTGGTCGAGGTAGTTCGCGACCTGTTCGACGATGGCGTCGGGCGTGGGCTCGATCCCGAGGCTGACGCCCGAGTGGATCTCCTGGCGTGTGCCGCCGAGCGGAGCAGCGAGCGGCTCGCCGCGCGCGCGACAAAAAAGGTCCCAGCATGCCATCTCGAGGCCCGCCTTGGCGAAGCGATTGCCCCGCACGATGCGCCAGGTCGCGGCGGCTTCGTCGGGATGCTCCCAGGCGCAGCCGAGCAGACCTGGAATGAGAAAGTCGCGCAGGATGTGCCAGGAGGTCTCGGACGTCTCCGAGCAGTAGTAGGGGTCGGATGCGCTCGCGCACTCGCCCCACCCTTCGCGACCGTCCTCGTCGCGGGCCCGCAGCAGGATATGTTCGAGGTGATCTTTGGTGTGGCTGGAGGTCGTGAACGGCCGCACCAGCGGCAGACGCACCAGGTACAGCTCGACCGATCGCAGGGTGTGACTCATATTCGACGCTCCACCAAGTATCGCGGACGCTGTGGATCAGCGCGGCAGAAGCCGACCGCGACGTAGCCCGCGCTGAACGCGTCGCGGAATGCCTGGCGGACCGCTTGCTGCCAGGCCTGGGCGAGTTCGGGAACGCGCTTCACCGCCTTCAGATCGGCTGGGATCTCCACCTTCACGCGCGTGGCCGCGGCTTCGCGCATGCGCACTGGTGCACGTAGGCTGCCGCGTTGCATCGTTTCGATCACATCGGGGGCATCCCGCCATGTGTCGTCCTCACGGTGTTCATCAGCTGCCGTTGGCCACTCGGCGACAAGGCGATCGGTCGCAAGCCCAGCGTTCAGTGCATCGGTGCGCGAGCCGTACATGTTCACTTCGTACATTCGAGACGTCGCGCCGAGCACGTGCAGATTGAACGCGGCGTTGCTGGCCTGCAGCGGGTCGAACGCCCAGACAACTGACTGCAGGCCCATCTCGCGGGCGCGTTTGCGCTGCTCGTGCTTGAGGAGACGGCCGATGCCCGTCGACTGGTGGTCGGGATCGACGCCCGTCAGTTGCGAGTACAGGACGAGCTCGCCGCGGAGGCGGCCGAGGAATGAAAACGAGAACGCGACGAGTGAGTCGTCTGCGTCGAAGGCACCCAGCACGAGGCCGCCCACGCGCTGAGCGCCGGCCATGGTTGCCACCGGGATGACATAGCCGTCTTCGGTGATGCCCCAGGCGCGGCGTTGGACTGCCTGGCAGGCGCGCAGCTCATCGGCTCCGCGGACGTCGCGGACCGTGACTGCTTGCTGCGCCTGCACTGCCACTTGCAGGCCAGCATAACGCGGCAGGGCGCTTCGCTTGCAGCGGCCCTCACCCCCCAACCCCCTCTCCCTGCGCGGGAGAGGGGGAGATTCAAAACAGGAGCGTCCAAAAGGCAACGCGCCTTGGAACGATGGGCGGGTGAGCGTCGGCCTAGCGAAGCTAAACTTCCTCATGCTGATCAGCGCCGGCTGGACAAAGTGGCTGGCGCTCGCCGCGGTCGTTGCGCTGTTATGGATCGCTCGTGGCGTCCTCCCGCCCTTCATCATCGCGGGCATTCTCGCCTACCTGCTCCTTCCCCTGGTCGACGAAATCGAAGAGCGGCTGCACATTCGCCACGCCTTCGCGGCCCTGTTCGTCTTCGCCGCCTTCCTCGCCATCATCGGAACAATCGGCTGGCTCGCGGGCGCCCGCCTGGGTGACGAGCTCCGCGCGCTGAGCCGCGAAGGCCCGAGCATCATCGAAAACGTGATCGTCCGCCTCACCGGCGGCCAGGAGATCGACGTCCTGGGCCAGACCGTCACCTCGCGCGAGCTCGGCCGGCGCATCGAAGCGCAGATCCAGGGTGAGCTCGGTACGCCGAGTCAGGCGATCCAGGCGATCCGCACCGGTGTAGACATCACCTTCGGCCTGATTCTCGTGGTGCTCGCGCTCGTCTACATGCTGATCGACGGCCACACGTTCTGGCGGTACTGGCTCCGATTCGTGCCAGACGAGCACAGAGCCCACGTGGACACGGTCTCCGCCGAAATCCACCGCGTGCTCGGGCGCTATCTGCGCGGCCAACTGGTGTTGATCTTCCTGATGTCGATGCTGACATTCGTGGTACTCGAGTGGGGCTTTCGCCTGCCGTACGCCCTGTGGATCGGCTTTGTGACCGGCGTGCTCGAGGTGATCCCACTCATCGGACCGTTCACCGCGGCCGCGATCGCGTCCACCGTCGGCTTCGCCCAGGGCGGTCCAACCGAAGCGGCGGGTCTGATCATCGTCTACGCCGTATTGCGGCAGGTGGAAGATCAGCTCGTCATGCCGATCGTCGTCGGGCGCGCGGTGCATGTGCATCCCCTGGCGACGATCTTCGCTGTAGTCGTCGGCGAACGAATGGCGGGCGTGCTCGGGATGGTGCTGGCAGTGCCGGTCGCCGCCGCTATCAAAGTTGTCCTGGACTATGCCTACCCGCGCACCGCGCCCCGCATCCAGCTGCCCGAAGGGGTGGCTCTTCGCGAGGATGCGCTGGCCTCGCGACCGATCGTGCGTGCGCCCGTAAATCCGCCGTCGTAAGTCGTGCGAGCACGTATGCTCTGCACGCAATGGCCCTCCTGACCGCTGAACCACAGGGGACTGACGGCGCGCGCGACGGCCGCGCCCCAGTCGTCGAGGTCGAGGACCTCGTCAAGGAATACGGCCGCGGCAAACGCGCGTTTCGTGCGGTCAAAGGCGTGAGCTTCGACGTCTACCCCGGCGAGGTCTTCGGCTTCCTCGGTCCGAACGGTGCGGGCAAGACGACGACCATTTCGGTCTTGTGCACGCTCCTGCAGCCGACCAGCGGCCAGGTGCGCATCGCCGGCTTCGACGTGCAGCATCAGGCGACCGAGGTCCGCCGCTCGATCGGGCTGATCTTTCAGGATCCCACGCTGGACGGCCAACTCTCCGCGCAGGAAAACCTGGACTTTCACGCGTTTGCCTACGACGTGCCACAGGCCGAAGCGCGTACGCGCGGCGAGCGACTGATGAAACTGGTCGACCTGTGGGATCGTCGGAACGACCAGGTGAAGATGTTTTCTGGCGGCATGAAGCGGCGGCTGGAGATCGTGCGTGGCTTGCTGCATCGCCCGAGCGTCCTGTTCCTGGACGAGCCGACTCAGGGGCTCGACCCGCAGACGCGATCCCTCATCTGGAACCACTTGCTCGGGCTGCGGCGGGACGATGGCGTGACACTGTTCATGACCACGCACTACATGGACGAAGCGGAATACTGCGACCGCATCGCCATCATCGACCACGGTGAGATCGTGGCGCTGGATACACCAGCGAACCTGAAGGCGATGGTCGGGGGCGACGTCGTCGTGATCCGGACGACTGACAATCAGCTCGCCAGAGCAGAAATCGAGGAGCGCTGGGGTCGCGCGGCCGTCGAGCACGGGCGAGAGCTACGGTTGGAGGTCGAGCATGGGGACGAGTTCGTGCCCGAGCTCGTGCGTGGGATCACGCCTCGGGTGGAAGCGATCAGCGTGAGTCGGCCGACACTGGACGACGTGTTCATGAAGCTCACCGGGCACGCGATCCGCGAGCAAGAAGCTGGCGCGGTCGACTTCATGCGCCAGGCGGGTCGCATGTGGGGCGGCGGCCGCCGCTAGCGACGCCCTGCCTCTCGCCCTCGGCCTGATAGAGCACCAGCCGACCGCGACGACCAGCAGAAAATCCGGCTGCCGCG
>JAFAPL010000220.1 GCA_019247135.1 Chloroflexota bacterium
ACAGGGTCGGCACCGTCGCGAACACCGCGGCTGTGATGGCGCCGCCGCCGATGCCCTGCAGAACCCGTGCGCCGATGAGCTGCGAAAAGTCCTGCGCCTGAGCGCACATGAGGGAGGTCACCAGAAACGCCAGGCTGTCGCCGAGGAGGAGCGGTTTTCGACCGAGCTGATCGGAGAGCCTGGCGGCGATGGGGACCATGATCGTGCTGCTGAGCAGGTAGGCGGTGGTGACCCAGGCGTAGTGGCTCATGTCGCCGAACTCGGCGGTGATGCGTGGCAAGGCGGTGGCGACGATGGTCTGGTCGAGTGCGGCGAGGAAGAGAGTGAGCAGGAGGGCGGCGAGTGTCAGGAGGCGCATGCGGTGGATCCTGGGAGTGAGTGGGCGTCGAGGGGCGCACAGGTCGAGCAGGTGGAGGTGTTCGAGTGGTTCGAGTTGTTCGAGTTGTTCCAGTAGGGCGAGTTGGTCGAGTTGGTCGAGTTCTCCGAGTTGTTTGAACGGGACGCGCGGGCGCGGCCGGTCGAGCTGGCAGTTACTTGCTCCTTGCAAGTCATGGCCTCAGCGTAGCGGTTATACTTGTCATATGCAAGCCACGCAGCCGGGGCGCGGCCCGCGCGTGCGGCACGCTCAGCGCTCCATCTGTCCCGTCGCCTGTTCGCTCGACATCCTCGGCGATCGCTGGACCCTGCTCCTCATTCGCGACCTCTTGCTCGGCAAGTCTCGTTACGGCGAGTTCCTCGCTTCCGCCGAAGGCATCCCGACCAACATCCTCGCCGAGCGCCTGAAACGACTCGAACAGGCCGGCATCATCACCAGCACCCCGTATGGCAACCACGCTCGACGCAAGGAGTACCGCCTGACGCAAGCTGGCGAGGCCCTGCGGCCCATCGTGAAAGCGATGCGTGACTGGGGCTTGAGTCAGTTCCCGGGCACGCGCGCGCCCGACTGATCCCACGCGCTCGGGCCCACCACCCCCACCCGCCGCCCTCGTCAGCCTAAGCAGAAAGCGTCACCCGGAGCGTCACGTAGGGCGTCACGCGGAGCGTCACGTGCCTGTTAGGCTGGTCGGAATGGCACTCCAGATCGGGCCACGCCTGCAGGCGTTCTTCGACACCCCTTTGCCCATCGTTATTGGCACCACCCGCTCCAACGGCAGCGTGCAGATGAATCCCATCTGGTACGAGTTCCGCGACGGTCTGATCTGGCTCAACGGCGGGCCCCAGCGTGGTTGGGTGCGCCACCTCCAGCGCCATGGACGCGCAACACTGCTGGTACTGGACGCAAACAACATGTTCCGCTGGGCGCAGCTGGAGTGTCGCTATGTGGACGCGACGGCGGAGGGCGCCGACGAACACATCGAACGGCTGTCGCACCGCTATACCGGCGGGCCGTATCGCAATCCGAAGGTCGATCGATTGATCGTCCGCGTCAGCCCCGAGCGCGTGACGGGCTTCGAATCAGGTCAGGCGTGGGATGTGACTACCTGAGTTTGCGAGCGTAAGTGCGAGATTTGCGTGGCGTTCCGAGGTACTCGACGAGAGACTCGACCACGTGAACCATTTCATCAATCGTCACTCTGTGACCTCGGGTGTTGTAGGCGCGTTCGCGCTGGCTGCATCGATTCTGCCCTCGGCGGCGGCGGCGGCCGCGCCGGGTGGTGAAACCCTCGCCAATGCCCGCAACGCGACCGCCATTTACACCGACGCCGGCGCTGCGCCCGCGGCTGGCTACGAGCTTCTGACCGATGCAGCCGGGATTGCCTGCATCGACCAGGCCGGCGAAGGCGCCATGGGCGTCCACTTCGTCAAGGGCGCCCTCGTCCAGAGCGGCACGCTCGACCCGGCCCGACCGCAGGCGCTCGTGTACGAGGTCGGCTCCAGCGGTCGGCTCGAACTCGCCGCCCTCGAATATGTCGTCATCCAGTCCGCCTGGGACGCGGGCCACAGCGGGCCGCCTACGCTGTTCGGCCAGAAGTTCATGCTGAATCCCGCTGATAACCGGTTTGGACTGCCCGCGTTCTACTCACTCCACGCGTGGGTCTGGAAGCACAACCCGAAAGGCACGTTCGAGCCATGGAATCCCGACGTGCACTGCGCAAACGGGTCGACAGCGAACGGCGCGAGCCCTGACGAGGACAGCGCACCCGAGCCTATGCCGGGGATGTAATTTCGGCGCTCGTGCGCGATTGCCCGAGATTGGGACTGGTCGCGCGGCTGCTGTACACGACGAGGCACGCGACGAAAATGCCGAGCAGCACCGCGCTCAGTCCCAGTGACCAGTGAATCCCGATCAGGCCGCCGGCGAGTCCGATCGTGAACCCGCTGCCGGCTTTCAACCCGTTACTGGCCATATTGAAGACGCCCACGATGCGCCCGCGCTTCTCGGCCGGCGCCAGCAACTGGACCAGCGTTTGCGCGATCGACTGCGAGGCCAGGTTGAACACACCGGCCCCAAGCAGAAGGGCCAGTGAGATGGGATAGTTGCGCGAGACCGCGAAGCCGATCAGGCACACGCTCCACCCCAGGGTGCTGAACATGGCAGTCCGAGCGCTCGGCTTGAGCAGTCCGGTGCTTTCGAGCAGCATGCCGCCGAGGACGGCCCCGGCGGAGTTGGCCGCGATCAACGCGCCGTAGCCCAGCCCGCCCGCGTCTCCGACGCCGAGGTCGGTGGCGAACTCGGGCATCTGCGGCGACATCCCGCTGCCGATCAGCAGGGATCCGGCGCCGCCGAGCGCCATCATGCTGAGCAACACGGGTTGCCGAGCGACGTCGCGCAACACGTGGAGTGCGGCGCGCGGTGACACGCGCGCCCGAGCTGCGCCGACCGCGTCGCGGATGTGCCCGGTGTGGTGGGTCCGGCTCAACCAGATAGTCAGCGGCAGAAATGACACCACGTTCACGAAGATGCCGAGTGACGGACCCAACGTCAGGAGCAGCACCGACCCGACGGCTGGACCCGCCAGGAACCCGACACTGCGAAACGTTGAGTTGAGCCGCACCGCGCTCGGCAAGGTCGGTCGCCCGACCAGGTCGTGCAGCATCAGTTGCTCGGCCGGCGCCCACACAACGTTGGCGATGCCGTGCAGGAGCAACAGCACCAGCGCGTGCCACATCTGGAGCGAGTGCGTCAGGATCAGCACGCCCCAGCTTGCGGACACGCTCATGAACAGCACCTGGGCCAGCTGGATGATCTTGCGACAGTCGGCACGATCGGCCCACGCGCCCGTGTAGAAGGAAAACAGCGAGGGTGCCCAGTGGCTGATCACCGCGAACCCAGCCAGCGCGGGTTGATGGAACTGCTGGAACATCACCCAGTACGTGATCACGTGCTCGATGCTGTCGCCCATCATCGACAGCGCGGCGCCTGTGATGTACGTCCGACAGTCCGCGTTTCTCAGAGCCGCAAAGCGCGTTTGCGCGACGACAGCGGGTTCCGTTCCGACGACATGCGTCGGAATACCGCACGCCAGGCACATGTTCAGAGCGGCCGATCGACGATGACGAAATGGACGACGACGAGAGTGCGCTTACCGGTCACTGCTGAATGAGCGTACACGTACAGGTTTGAGGAAAGCTGCGGGTACTTGGCTGGATTGAAGTCGACAAACCATTCACCTGACCTGGTGTCGAAATTTGCGGCACCGAGTAATGTGCCGGTGTCGGAACCCTGTTCACCGTTCAGCCAGACCTCGACGTAGTCGATCGCGGTCGGACCATGCGCGGGATCGGTCGCGGTACCACTCACGCGGTAATACGGCAGTCGATCGGAGACCTGTTCGTCAGGTTGAGGCGTGCTGACCTGCAGTCTCGGCGCCGCGCCGGCGGTCGTCGATCCGACGGACACCGTCAGCGACGTGTACCACCATCCTTTTGCTGGACTGTGGACGTAAAACGCGAGCAGGTTCTGGCCCGGCGAGAGCGCGCCGGTGTCGAGTGTGCCGCTCCAGCCAACATTGGACCAGAACGGATTGCCCATGTTGCCGGCCACGTCTGGGCGGCTGATCCCGACGCTTGGGTGACTTACGAGCGTGCCCGTCTCCATCAGGCCCGAGAAGACCTGGACGTCATCGATGCCCGACCAGCCCTGGGCGCTCGTATCGACAGCCCAGCCAGTGATTGCCAATAGCTGGTTGGTCGGAAGTGTGGCGCCGGACGCGGGTGTGTCGATGGCTCCCGCGATAGTCGCATCGCCGGTGGCGTTGGGACCTGGCAGCCAGGCGGCGAGCGCTTCCGCGCTGTGCACGCGAGTGACGAGCGTGCCGAGAAGCCACACTGCCACCACCACGTACCGCATCAGGCAAGGCTAACTCGCGCGCGTTGAGATAGGGTCGCTCCACTACTCGTGCGGGTGGCGTACAACATCGCATGCAGCGGATCGGCATCGACCATGCGCAAGGTTTGCGACAGTGGTTCCGACCCGAACGGCCCGGCCCACTCACCGGCATGCACGTGCTCCAGACGAGCCAGGGCAGCTTGCGAGTCGACCGCTGGCCCGCGCCGCGGGCGTGCGTGGTCGAGACGGGTGGGAACGTAGGTCTGGGCGGTGACCCTGAGGCGCTCTCGGTCCACGACGTGCGCGCGGCGGTGTCTGGCTTTGTGGAACCCTCGCGTAGATTCGAAGGGCTGCTGGGCGAGGCGTTTCCGAATGCGGTGAGGTGGCCGCGAGTCATTCTTCGGCATTCTGGCGCGGTCGTCCAGCAGGAGGCGAGGCGGGCGGCCACCGTGCGGCTGCTGCAGGCGGAGGATGCCGCCGCGATCCGGCGATTAGAAAGAGAGCTCGCGTGGATCTCTGTGACGTGGGGCGGCCCGGACGGGCTGGCACGCAGCGGCTACGCCTGGGGCGCCTTCGTCGACGGTTCGCTCGCCTCGGTCGCTTGCAGCTTCTTCGTCGGTGAAGAATACGAGGACATCGGCGTGGTTACCTCGAACGAGTACCGCGGAACGGGCCTCGCCCCCGTCTGCGCCGCCCGCCTTGCGACAGACGTCATCGGACGTCGGCGGTCGCCAAGCTGGAGCACATCGCCGGACAACGTCCAGAGCCTGCGCGTGGCCGAAAAGCTCGGCTTCGTCGTCGACCGCGAGGATTACTTGCTCATCGTCGGGCGGCCCTCACCCCAGGTCGAGCGCCATTAGCGGCAACATGCGGCCCGGGATCCCGGCGTCCGACGGGGCCTCGCCAACCCGCCTGGCACCCATGCTCACGTAGAAGGCTTCGGCAAACGGATCCGACAGGATCGACATGCGCCGCCAGCCATGCTTGCGCGCGACCTTGACCGCGTGCACGAACAGCTGACGGCCAAAGCCGTTACGTTTCTCGGAGGGTTCGATGAACAGGTCAGCGAGATCGACCTGGTCATTGCCCAGCGGTGTGAGTCCGACCAGGCCGACGACTCGTCCGTTGATTTCCAGCACGAAAAACAGCTCGCGCTCGATGCGCTCCGGCGTAATTTTCAGCACACGCGCGCACGCTTCCATGAATTCGGCGTCATACCCCCACGACGCTTTGGAGCGGAGTGCAAGCTGCGTCAGCTGATCCGCTTCGTCGGCGCGAGCCGCGCGAATCTGGTTGCAGCCGGGCGCGGTGTCATGCTGACTCCACACCGTCTCCGGTCGGGCCTGGAGCAGGTAGATCTCGCGCCCGGGCCCGATCGCCCACTCCAGGTCTTGCGGTCGACCCGCGGCCTGCTCCATGTGTTTGCCGAGTTTCGCGAGCGCCCGGACCTCCTCGTCCGTCACACATGGTTGGGTCTGCTGGATCTTTGGTAGCGGCTCGAGCCGCGTCCCTTGCGTGTCTGGAGAGAATCGATACGCAACGTGCTTCGGGCCGATAGAACGCGAGCGAATTTCCAGGCTGACTTTGTCGACGCAATAACGATCCGGAGTCACTTCTCCGTTGACTACCGCCGCGCCGAGTCCGTACGCGGCCTCTATCGTCATCGCGGACCGGTCGCCGCTGACTGGATCGATGGTGAGCATCACTCCGGCCGCTTCAGCGGGCACCATCCTTTGCACCACGACCGCCATCGCAGCATCGTGCAGCATCCTCCGGTGCGCCCGATACGCGATCGCTTGCGGGCTGAACAAACTGCTCCAGCAGCGCACCACGTGCGCGAGCACCTCGCGTCCGCCCAGCAACCACAGGTACGTCTCCTGCTGTCCAGCAAACGAAGCATCGGCCAGGTCTTCGGCAGTCGCACTGGATCGCACAGCCATCGGTTGGGTCGTGCCACCGCTGAGACGTTCGTGCGCTTTCAGCACCTCTCCTTGTAATTCGGGTGACGCCGTACTGCTTTCGAACAAGTGGTGAATTTCTTCGGAAATGCGTTGCTGCGACTCGACATTGGTGGCATCGCGCAGCAAGGTCTGGATGGACTCCAGGATGTGATTGCGCTGAACGTGCTCACGATAGGCGGTTGTGGTGACGGCGAAACCAGGCGGCACGGGCAGCCCTTCGCGCAAGAGCGAGCCGAGTCCAGTGGCTTTGCCGCCGACCAGATCGGCGCAGTCGCCGCTGCAGTCCTCCAGCCACACGATGTGCGACGAGTCAGGCATCGTACGCGCGTGCTCCAGCGGGCAGTTTACGTCCGCCGCCTTTCATCAACCTGGTCCCCATAGACGCTCGCTCGCGATTCTGGCGCCCTCTGAGAGCGCCTGGAACTTGGCCCAGACAACTTTCGGATCAATCTCTGGCGAAAACGTCGCCGTTGACGAGAAACCGCAATCCGCGCCGGCGATGACGTTCTCCCGCCCCACCAGCCGTCCGTACGTCGCGAGCAAGTCTGCAATCAGCTGCGGGTGCTCCACGATATTCGTCGCGTGCGAGATCATGCCAGGAATCAGCAGCTTGTCGTCGGGTAGCTTCACATCTTCCCAGACGTGCCACTCGTGCTGATGTCTCGGATTGACGGCCTCGAACGAAATCGCCTGCGCGTGAATCTGGAACAACAGGTCGGTCAGATCCTGCAGAGGCACGTCGTGGATGCGCGGGCCCTCGTTGATGCCGTAGCACGTGTGATAGCGAATGCGATCCTCCGGAATCCCACGTAGCGCATGATTCAGGATGTCGACGTGCCCGCGCGGCCCGAGCCCGAACGGGTCATCGTAGTACAGCGCCGTCAGCATCGGGTCGTCGATCTGCAGGATGAAACCGGCCTCCACAATGGCCAGATATTCCTGCCGCATCGCCTCGGCCATGGCCACGAGAAAGTCTTCGCCTGACGCGTAAAACTGGTTGCGGCCGATGGCGCGCGGCGCGATCGCTGGCATGAACGCCTCTACGACCTGGACGTCGCCGAGCGCAGCGCGAAGGTTTGCGATGTCGGCCTGGACCGCCGCCTCGCCCGTGTAGGTGATCGGGCCGGTGCAGACCAGCGGTGGATTGCGCACCATCGTTTCGGCTTTACCGCCCAGATACTGCTTGTAGTACTCGGGGAACTGCTCCAGCTCCTCGCGGGCTACAGCGCGCTCGGAAACGCCGTTCTCGTCGATCTCGAGACCGCTCAGCCGCTCCTGGACGTAGCCGTAGAAACCGGCTTTGCTCTGTTCGCCGTCCGAGACGACATCGATGCCGCACCCCGCCTGTCGCCTGACCACGTCGGCCACCGCCTGGCGGGCCAGGCCTGCGAACGCCTCCTCGTCGTAGGCCCTGCCCTGGACCTGAGCTTTCATGAGCTCGAGCAGTGGATGAGGGCGGGCCAGGCTGCCGACGTGGGTCGTCAGGATGCGGTCGGTGCTGCGCTGCATGGCGCGCCATTGTGGCAGCCGCGCGGCGGTTCGCGCGTGCGCGCGCGCGGGCCCACCAGCCCCCACCCGCCGCCCTCGTCAGCGTAAGCCGAAAGCGTCGCGCAGACCGTCACGTAGGGCGTAACGGGGAGCGTCACGCGGCGACGAGGCGTCACGTGAGGCGTCACGTAGGGCGTCACGTGAAGCATTGACGTCGTTTTGTGGGGGTTAGCTCCCTGTTTCAGCGGTTTTTCGGGGCTCAGACTGACGCCATCTTCCAACACACGAAGGAGACAACTCCAGTGAACAGGTCCCGTATCGCCGCAACGTTCAGCAGCCTCGTCCTCGCCGCGGGCGTCCTTGCCACCGCAACGGGCAGCGCCTCTGCCGCGGAACTCAACAGGGCCGACTACACCCTTCAGCCAGTTTCATTCCAGACTGACCAGCGCTTCACGCAGCTTCTCGGCATCAACGACCACAAGGTGATCGCTGGCTATCACGGCGACGAAAACACCGAAATGACGCCCAACAAGGGTTTCACCCTGCGTCTGCCGAACAACTTCACCGACGAGAATTTTCCCAACTCCGCGCAGACCCAGGTGGTCGGCATCAACAACGACGAGACGACGGTCGGTTTCTACATCGACACAGCCGGCCAGACACATGGATTCCAGAAGGCCAGGGACAAGGACGCCGTGAACGTGGACCTGCCTGGCACGACGTTCAACCAACTGCTGGGAATCAACAACAAAGATCAGGCAGCCGGGTACTTCCAGGACGCACCCGGTCTGCAGCACGCGTACGTGCACGAGAAGAATGGCGACTTCCTAGTGCTGAGCCTGCCCATGCCGAGCAGCCAGGCGACCGGCATCAATGACAGCGGCGACATCGTCGGCTTCGAGCAGACGTCGCCCCAGGCGACCACCGCGGAGGGCTACATCATCAAGGATGGCAAGCTGACGATCCTCAAGGCGCCCGGCTCGACTTTCACCCAGGCACTCGGCGTCAATGACAAAGACGAGGTCGTCGGGACCTTCAACGACGCCAACGGTGTCGCGCATGGCTTCCTCTGGCACGACGGCAAGTTCGAACAGATCGACATGCGCGGTGCACAGGCCACGACGATCAATGGCTTGAACAAGGATGGCCGCATCGTTGGATTCTTCATGGACCAGGCCGGCAACACCGTGGGTCTGGTCGGCGAACGCGGCGACAAGCAATCGGACCGCGACGAGCACAGCTAAGCCCCACGTCGCGCGTACAGGGCCCCCAAACAGGGGGCCCTGTTTGCGTTCCAGAACTCGCGGATAAATTTCCAGCGACCAGCGTCGGCCGGTACAGTAGCGATTCGCCTGATGGACACCTACCGTCCAATCGCAGACTACGCCTTGATCAGTGATTGCCACTCGGCCGCGCTCGTCTCGCGCGACGGCTCGGTCGATTGGTGCTGTTTCGAACGCTTCGATGCGCGTCCGGTCTTCGCCCGCCTGATCGACTGGTCGCGCGGTGGGCACTTTCTGATTCGTCCCGGTCAGCCGTACAAGGCCACACGCCGCTATCTACCAGGCACCAACGTGCTCGAGACCCGCTTCGAGACGGACTCGGGCGTACTGGTCCTCACCGACTGTCTGGCCGTACACGAGAGCTCGGAGCCGAGCGAGGCCGAGGCA
>JAFAPL010000320.1 GCA_019247135.1 Chloroflexota bacterium
AGCACCTTCTCTGATGCGCCGGCTGAGTAGACGTCGGCGGTGTCGAACAGATTGACACCCACGTCGATGCAGCGATCAATCAAGCGCCGCGCCTCGTCGACGTCGGTCGATCCGATCGCGCTGTGGCGGCTCCCGCCAGTGAACGACATCGTTCCGAAACTGAGTACCGAGACCTTCAGGCCGGTGGCGCCCAGACTGCGAAGCTCCACGCTCAGGACCTCGATGTGACGGCCATCTCGCCAAGCTCAGACCAATCGTTCTGCGGGACCGTCACGTTGACGATGCGCGGTGTGCCCGAGAGGTGTGGCGGCAGCTCACGCTGAGCGGTCTTGAAGTGCGCGGACTGCACGTGCGCCGCACCGGCGTCACCGTCGCGAAAAGCCTCGACCAGGACGTATTCGTTCGGGTTGTCGAGGCTGCGCGACCAGTCAAACCACAGACAGCCTGGCTCGCCGCGGGTGGCCGTCGTGAAGGTGCGAACGATGTCGGGCCAACGATCCGCGTCCTCAGAACGCACTTCGAACTTGGCGGTGATGAAGATCATCGTCTCCGATGATCGCATACCGCCTGGGCGGGCCCACGAGCACCTGGCCAGGCGACTCGCTGAGAGCAACGAGCGCCAGCCGCAGTTCACAGTCGACTACGATCCAGCCTGGCGGTGATGAACCGAACCCGCTAAACGAACCCGAGACCATTGTCCGCCCGCCTTCGGTGCCACACCGTTCGCCATCGACATGACCGTTCGGCTTCAGCCCAACGGGCGTTCGCCATCCGCGCTCGATACCACCGAAATACGCACTGGTCTCGTGGAGGCAATGTGGTGTGCAACTGTCTTGCTATAGCAACCCTCATTCTGTTCAGAACGAGGCGAGGTGTGTCTGGGAGACTTAGCTCGCCTGCCGACGGTAACGCCCCGTCCATCCAACGTGCTGAGCCAGAGTTCGCGTGCGCTGCCTCTGCTAGTTGAACACTACCGACGAACCCGGCGACTCAGCCCACGGCGAAGTTGAAGATCGCCAGATGTGGCCCGACTGCCAATGCGGCGGGTTGCCCAGGTGCATCCGCGCGACGTGACGCTCCACGGAAACCTGCGAGCACGCAAGGCTTCAGCACGGCTTTAGTGAGGCGCGCCAAAAAGATTCGCAGAACAGACAAGGCTGACGCTTGCGGCGTGCTCTGGTCGCTCGCCGCGTGGACCTGCGACCAAATGGGCACGCTTAGAGCAGGCCAGCAGGTGCCAGTACGGGACGCTGAGCGCGAGTGCCAGCAGGGTTGAGATTGCGTTAGCCAAACGCGGCGGCGCGACTGAGCGGGTAAATACAGCCTGCTCTCGGAGGCGGCCTCGGCCACCAGGTAGGCGGGCGAGTTGCAGGACACCACCATCGAGGCGCTGCTCCGCAAGAGCGACCTGGGAGCGGGCCTGGAGGCACTGCTCGAGCCAGGAGCCCCACCGCCCATGACGGCGGCGGCAGCAGAGCTGAACGCAACTACGGTGCGCGACTGGGTGCGCTTCGTGCTGGCGCACCACCGCGGACCACTCTAGCGACGGCCGGAGCCAGTCGCTCAACTGAAGCTGAGTCGAGTTCCTGGAGCGCGTAGGCGATGGCCTGCTCCGGGAGGCATCGCCGCGCCTTCAGCCCATCCGGCGGCGAAGGCCGGTTCCTCCAGGGCGTTCAAACATTGCTCGCCGAACAGCAAGGGCGCGTACTTGTTCCACTCGAATCGCAAGCGGAGACCTCTGAGCCTCGGCGCTACATCAGGCGGGATGTCCAGCAGCGTCTCCAGTACGCGTGTTCCGCGGCCAGGTCATCCGCTCGTACGCCCGTCCAATGTGTAATTTCGGTTGCGCGGCAAGAGTTCTTGGAAGCCGCGCACATTCTCAGCGAGGCGGACCCACGCGGCCAACACCATCATTCCGAGCGGCGTAGCGATGTGCTCCCTTACACCACGCGGCTACGACACGAAACGTATCTGGCATCAGGCTCGATTACGTCAATCACATCCGTGGCGATGTTCTACAAGAACATGATGGCGCGAGTTCC
>JAFAPL010000453.1 GCA_019247135.1 Chloroflexota bacterium
ACGCTGGACGGCGAGGTGGTGGTGCACTGCCGGCCGGTCATCGGCTACCTGCACACGGGCATCGAAAAAACCTTCGAGGCCAAGACGTACGTCCAGGGCGTCGTGCTGACCGACCGCATGGACTACCTGAATCCACTCGGCAACAACCTGGCGTACGCGTTGGCAGTCGAAAAGCTGGTCGCTTGTGAGATTCCTGAGCGTGCGACGGTGCTGCGGGTCGTGCTGGCTGAGCTGACGCGACTGGCCTCGCACCTGATGTTCATTGGCTCGATGGCCCTCGATCTGGGCGCAAGCTCGCCATTTCTGTACTGCTGGCGCGAGCGCGAGAAGATCCTCGACTTTTTCGAGCGGATCTCTGGCGCGCGCATGATGACCTCGTTCATCCGCCCCGGCGGTCTCGCCCGCGACGTCGACGCGACGGCGCTCGCCGAGATCTCCGCACTGATGGACGCGATGCCCGGCTTCATCGACGAGTACGAGGAGCTGCTCACGGGCAATCCGATCTTCCGCGAGCGCGCCGAAGGCGTCGGCATCCTTTCACGCCAGGATGCGATCGACCTCGCCGTGAGTGGACCCATCCTGCGCGGCTCGGGGATGGCGCTCGACATCCGCAAGACAAACCCGTATTGCGGCTACGAGACATACGACTTCGCGGTCCCGACCGGCACGGTCGGCGACTGCTACGACCGGTACCTGGTGCGCGTGGCCGAGATGCGCGAAAGCGTCAAGATCTGCCGCCAGGCGCTCGACCGTATGCCGGCCGGCGACGTGCGAACGTCCGACCGCAAAGTGATGCCGCCGCCCCGCGAGGAGCTGGCCAAGAGCATGGAAGCGGTCATCCACCACTTCAAGCTGTGGACCGAAGGCATCCGCCCGCCCGCTGGCGAGGCGTACGTGGCCACCGAGTCGCCGCGTGGGGAGCTCGGTTTCTACGTCGTCAGTGACGGCTCCGGCAGGCCCATTCGCGTGCACGAGCGCGCGCCGTCGTTTGCGAACCTGCAGGCGTTGCCAACCGTCATCGAAGGTGGCGCGGTGGCAGACGTCGTGACGTGCATCGCCAGCTTCGATCCGATCATGGGTGAGGTCGATCGGTGACGCTCTCCGAGAGCACGCGTGCGGCGATCGAGAAGCTCGTGGCGACGTACCCGCAGCCACGCACCGCGCTGTTGCCGGCGCTCAAGCTGGCGCAAGCGGACGTTGGCTGGTTGTCGCCGGCTGCGATCGCCGAAGCGGCTGACGTCGTCGGCGTGCCACACTCGGCGGCCTACGAGCTCGCCGCGTTCTACACGATGCTGCACACGCGGCCGGTCGCCGCGACTCAGATGGTGGTGTGCGCGCAGCTGCCTTGCGCGCTGCGCGGCGCGGATCAGCTCGTGCGCGACCTCGAGGCCGGGCTGGAAGCGCAGATTGCGGCAGGTACGGTCGAAGTAGAACGCACGAGTGAATGTTTCGGCGCCTGCCATCGCGCACCGATGGCGCGTGTCAATGGTGAATACCGCGAGAATCTGGACGCCACACGGCGCCAGCAGCTGATGGATGAGCTGCGCAGCTCGGGTACGAACGGGAGGGCCCACTAGACGTATGGCTGTCGCGCTCGACTACAAGCCGGTGCTGCTGGCCCATCCGGGCCGAACGACTCCGGTCAGCTTGCAGGAATACGAGTCTGAGGGCGGCTATTCAGCCTGGCGCAAGGCTCTGACCGCGATGACGCCCGACCAGGTAGTGGAGGAAGTCAAAGCCTCTGGCTTGCGCGGCCGTGGTGGCGCCGGCTTTCCAACCGGCAACAAATGGGGGTTCATTCCGAAAACCGCCGGCGCAAAGTATGTCGCGGTCAATGCCGACGAGTCGGAGCCGGGCACGTTCAAAGACCGTGAGCTGATGGAGGTCGAGCCTCACCGCGTCATCGAAGGCGTGGCCCTGTGCTGCTTCGCGATTTCCGCCGAGACGGCGTTCATCTATATCCGAGGCGAATACATCGAGGCCGCCAATCGACTCGAGGCCGCCATCGCGGAAGCTGAAGCAGCTGGCCTGCTTGGACGCGGCTGCGTGGGTACGCAGGTGAACGTGCGCATCCTCGTCTTCCGCGGAGCTGGCGCATACATCTGCGGCGAAGAGACGGCGCTCCTCGAATCGCTCGAAGGGCGCCGCCCGATGCCGCGCTCCCGACCGCCGTTTCCCGCGGTCGAAGGCCTGTATCGCCGACCGACAGTCATCAA
>JAFAPL010000457.1 GCA_019247135.1 Chloroflexota bacterium
GCGCATGAATGCGCGCGGGCCGTCTTGCGGAGTCGCGCTCCACGCCGGTGGACGGAGGGCGTCCGTGTGCGAAACCGTCGCACCTTCCGTCTCTCTTAGAACAGCGTTCATCAGCCGTACCGGATGCGCGGGTCCACCGCGGCATACACCAGGTCAGTCAACAAATTCGCCAGCAGAACCAGGAGAGCCAGAACGAACACGGCTGCTTGAACGGTCGGAAAATCTCGAAAGAAGATCGAATCAACGATCATCCGTCCCATTCCAGGAATCGAGAAGATTGTCTCGGTGATGACGGCGCCCCCGATCAACGTACCAAGCTGGAGCCCGATGATCGTGCTGATCGGAATCAGTGCGTTTTTGAATGCATGCCGCAGCACCACAGCGCGTTCGCGGAGTCCCTTGGCACGCGCGGCGACGATGTACTCCTGTTGCATCACCTCGAGCAGCGCCGAGCGGATCTGGCGTGTCAACACGGCCGCCAGTCCTGCACCGAGCGTGAGACTCGGCAGAATCATCAGCCGCAGGTTTTGTCCGAGGTCGTCCCACGGCGCGACGTAACCCGAAGGTGGCAGCAGGCGTAGCCCGAGCGAAAAGCCGTAGATGAGCAGCACGCCGAGAAAGAAGTTCGGCACCGCGACTCCACTGAACGCGAGCAGGGTCGCCATGACGTCGACCATCGAATTCGGACGCAGCGCCGACACACTGCCGGCGATGATCGCAACGACAACTGCCAGCGCCAGCGCGAACACCGCAAGCTGCAGCGTGGGCAAGGCATGGTTCGCGAGCTCCTGTCCGACCGGCAGCTTGTCGCGCAGCGAGTAGCCGAAATCCCCGTGCACGGCCTTGCCCAGCCAGCGCAGGTACTGAATGGGAATGGGCTGATCCAATCCGAGCTCTGCACGCAGCGCTCGATAGGCTTCGGTGTCGGTCGCGTTCTGCTCACCCAGCATCATCAATGCTGGATCGCCCGGTAACAACAGGATCAAAGAAAATGCGATCAACGTCGTGACGATGATCACCGGAACCATCATCACGAGCCGGCGCAGAATGAAAGCGCGCACGCTCAGCTGCCGCCGCTCAGGCGCTGACCGATACCGCGCGGAAGTTCCACCCGTTGGTCATCGATGGCGGAAAACCCTGCACGCGCTTGTTCATCGCCCAGTTCCATCGCTGCATCCAGACGTAGCCGTAGTACGCGAGATTGAAGTCGAGTTTTTGCACATCTTTGTACGCTGCTTCGCGTTGAGCAGTATCGTAGCTGGTACTGCCTTTATCGAGGGCCGCTTCCATGTCCGGATTGTTCAGATGTGCAACGTTGAAGCTCCCCCTGGACCAGAAAAAGGTCCTGTAGGGCGGATCCGGGTCGCCGGCGTTGCTCGGATTCCGCATGGACGCGACGTGGAACTCGCCACCGCCGGTGAGCAGTCGCTGGGTCCAGGCGGCGCGCTCCAGGACGTCGATCTCAGCTCGAATGCCAATCTGTTCCCACATCTGCTTGATGATCTGCGCCTGAAGCTGGTCAAGCTCGCGCGAAATGACCGTGAACGTGACGTCGACGCCACCGGAATAGCCCGCGTCATTCATCAAGCCGCGGGCTTTGTCGAGGTCATACCAGTAGTACGGCAGACTCTCGTCGTACCCGAGCGATCCAGGCAACAGGAGAAACTTGCTCGGCGTACCGACACCCTGGCCAAGCGTCTGGGCAATCGTCTCCCGATCGATCGCGTACAGGGCCGCCTGCCTGAGCTTCAAGTTGTTGGCGAATGGGCCGCCCTGTGAGTTGAAGATCAGCCGGTATGCATTACCGCACCAGGCCCCATCGACCAGGTTCAGCGACGCTGCGTTCTGGACATCCGGCAGATCCTTGCCTTGAATCAGCTCCGTGAAGTCGATGTTGCCGGATTTGAGTTCGACGAGTCGCACGGAGTCATCGATGATCAGCCGATAGGTCAGACCGTCGAGATATGGCAGCGGCTTACCCGCGGCGTCTTTCATCCAGTAATTTTCGTTGCGCTGCAATGTGACGTGATCGCTCGGCTTCCACTCGACGAACTTGAATGGACCAGTGCCGACCGGATTGCGCGCATATTGATCGGCGCCCAGTTTTTCGAATGCCGCGCGCGAGATCGGCATCGTCAACACGCTGGTCATTTGCTCTGGCAGTGCAGCGGAGGGCTGCGTCAGATTGAGGCGTGCTGTATATGGATCCACCACGGTGATCGGATTCTGCGTGTCGACTCCGACCAGCACTCCCTTTGCCTGAGACTTTGGATCGCTCAGCATGCGCTGGAAGTTCCACTGCAGGAGGTCCGCGTTCCAGTCGCTTCCATCGTGGAACTTCACACCCTGGCGCAGATGGAGCGTGCCGGTGGTGCCCGAGAACTCCCACTGCTCGATCAGTCCCGGTTGTGGCACCCACCGCCCGCTGCTGTCGGGCGCGAAGAACAGCAGCGGGTCATAGATCATGTAGTGGACCGTCCCTTCGGCGGTGTTGTACGGATTGTCAAATGTGACCCAGTCGTTCTGAGCCGCACCTGTGATGGTGCCGCCTGTCTTTCCGGCCGCGGCGGGCACGGCCGTGGGCGCACTCGAGACCGTCGGTGCGGCCGCGGGCGCGGCTGTTGCGGCGGGCCGAGCAGTGGCGGCTAGCGCCGCGCCCGTGGTTGTCGGGGCCGCATCGACCGGCAGGTCGGCACGTCGAGTACACGCGGCCAGTCCGAGCGTTGCCGGCAGGGCGCCGAACAGCGCGAGCAGTGAGCGTCGCGACCACTGCTTCTGAGATCGATTCGCCGAGTCCATACTGTTCCCCCGCGTCAGCGCAGTACCGCGACGCTACGGACCGCGCGCACGACTGTCAAGTTGCGGCGACGCGCAGCGTGGTCTCGTGGATGATCTGGGTACCGAGCAGCAGGTTGTCGACCGACAGCCGCTCGTCGAGACCATGAAAGCCTTTCAGGTCTTCGGCGGTGAACATCCCGGGCACCAGGCCATACGCAGGCACACCGCGCTGACGGAAGAACCGCGAATCGGTGCCGCCCACGCAGATCGTGGGAGTGACCACCGCATCCGGTCGATAGGTACGACAGGCAGCGTCGAGTGCCTCGAACAGCCCGCCTTCCCAAGGCGCCGTAAAGGGCGCCGCATCGGGCCAATCGATGACTTCGACACCGACGCCCGGGTCGTTCACAAGCTGCTCGATATTCGACACGAACGCACGCGGATCGGTGTCCGGCAGCAGACGACAATCGAAGCTCATCTCCGCGCGCTCTGGAATGACGTTGATTTTGTATCCGCCTTCCAGCATCGTCAGACTGATGGTGTCGTGGAGCAGCGGCATGCTCGCGCGTTGCGCGGCGATTTCGCGGCGCGCCACCTCGCCGCCCAGGCGTTTGATCATCTCCGCCACCGGCGGAGTATCACGATCCTCCGCGCCTTCCTCCAGCACGGTGTGCGCCGCGCGCACGAGCCGATGCGTGGCAGCATCGCGCCACGGCATGGACGCGTGACCGGGTTCCGCCCGCGCCACCAGCCGAATCCGACACATCCGCTTTTCATTCACCGTGATCTGGAATGAATCTCCAGCGCTGAAGAATCCGCTCAGTCCTTCTCCGCCCTCGTCGAGTACGAACGCCGGATCCAGATCGTCGAAATGCTCCTCGACCATCCACCGCGCGCCCATTGGACTCCCGATCTCCTCGTCGCACGTTGCGAGCATGACCACGTCGCGTGTCAATGCGACGTTGTGACGTTTGAGCAGGAGCATGGTCATGAGCTCCATGATGCCCATGCCTTTGTCGTCGAGACTGCCACGCCCGTACACATATCCATCCGCCACTTCGCCGGAGTACGGGTCGAAACGCCAATCCGCGGCGACCGCCTGCACCACGTCCATGTGGTGGCTGATCAAGAGTGGCTTGCCACCTGGTTTTTCCGCCCGCAAACGGGCAACCAGGTTGACCTTGCCTGGCTCAGGACTCTCGTAGAGTCTGGATTGGATGCCGTCCGCGGCAAGCCGATCGGCAAGAAACGCGGCGGTTTCGGTCGTGCGTCCCCGTGGGTGCGAACTGTCGATGCGAACGTATCCCGACAGGGCGTCCGCGGCCTCCCGCTTGATCGCGTCCCAGTCGACGCCTGTGCTAGTCATGCAAGCGAGTAGGTTACACGCGCCGCCCGCGCGGCTTACGTTTCGACCGGAACGCCCGTCAGGCTGCCCCATTCGATCCACGAGCCGTCGTACACGCGCACGCGCGGGTAGCCGAGCAGATACCGCAAGACGAGCCACGCCTGGCTGGCGCGTCCACCCACTGCACAGTAGGTGATGATCTCCTGCTCTGGTGAGAAACCACGCGATGCGTACAGCGCTCGCAGGTCGTCGACCGGTTTGAAGGTGCCGTCCTCGGACCAGGTGTCTTCGATGGGCATGAGCACGGCTCCCGGCAGGTGCCCGCCGCGCTGATCGCCTTGTGGAGGAAGCGACGGCCAGTAGCGTTCGCCAGTGAACTCGGCCATCGAGCGCACATCCATCAAGCGGTGCTGCGGATCCCCGAGCAGTTGCTCCACCATGCCGTGCGTGGCGCGAATGTCCTCGCGCACCGGGTGCAGGCTCGAGGCGGC
>JAFAPL010000467.1 GCA_019247135.1 Chloroflexota bacterium
GGTCGACGGCTTGGCCCAGCGGGCGGCGGAGGCCTTCGGGCGGCAGGCCTGGGGTGCCAGTTGTGCCCGAGCTGGTCGTGGTGGACGAGGCGGATCGGCTCAAGACGGCCAGCCTCGAGCAGTTGCGCGACCTGCTCGACCGGCGCCAGATTGGTCTGGTGCTGATTGGCATGCCCGGCTTGCAGAAGCGTCTGGCGCGCTATGCGCAGCTGTACCCGCGTGTCGGCTTCGTGCACCACTTCCAGCCGCTCAGCGGCCGCGAGTTCCAGCACGTCGTCGAGCGGCAGTGGGTGCAGCTGCGGCTGGACGCGGCGACCGACCAACCGATCGATGCCGCGGTGCTCAACGCCATCGCCCGCGACACGGGCGGCAACTTCCGCCTCATGCAGCGGCTGCTGGCGCAGATCGAGCGGGTGCTGAGCATCAACCAGTTGTCCGCCGTGACCACCGAAGTGGTCGACGCCGCACGCGAGAGCCTGGCTGTCGCCGCCAATTAGCCTGCCAGAAGTACGACAGATACCGTGCAAAGTCACACCACGCCGGCAACGCGCGGCGGCGGCACCCAGAGCGCCGCGTCCGGCTGAGACCGGGTCGGCCACGGACGCCGGCGGCACGCTCCACGCGATCGTCTCGGTCTCCTCGGACGGGACAACCACCGTCACGGCTGCCCTGGCGTTTGCAACCGGCATGGTGGCGCCGACGGTCGCCCTGGATGCTAGCTGGGCGCACGGCAGCAGCCTGGAGTACCAGTATGGCGCCGACCCGGAGCTGAACGCCTGCCTGCTGGCGCACCGCGAGCCGAAGACCGAGGCCGAGTGGACGGCCGCCCTGCGGGCCGAGCTCCAGCCGGCCGGGGCGCCCTCCCGCACCGAAGTGCTGTGCGGCGTGCCACGACTGTCGCTGCGTAGCCGGCTCAGTCCCGACTTCGTTCAGCAGCTGCTGGTGGAGCTGCGGCGGCACTACCGGTTCGTGTTCGCCGACACCTCTGGCCTGGGCTGGGCACTCGGCGATCCGCCCCTGGACCGGCTGATGCTGGAGAGCGCCGACCAGGTGCTGCTCGTGGTGCGGCCGACGAGCAGGGCGTTTCACGCGCCAAGCGGGCGCTCCACGACTGGCCCCACCGCGAGCGGCTGGGCGTCATCGTGAACATGGCGGGCGACAGCGGTGCGGAGGCGCCGCGCGAGGTGGAGCAGGCGTTGCAGGCGCCGGTCGTGGCTGTCGTCCCGACCGACACGCGCGACGTGACGGGCGCACGGGCGCGTCGAGCCGGCGGGCGCGTGCGTCCGGCAGGACGCGGCGCAACTTTGTGAGAGCGCTCTCCATCGCAGCCGGCGACGTCACTACATCGCCGCGGCGTTTTCCCGCGACGAGGCCGAGCACCACCGCTAATGCCTCCTCGTCGGTGAGCATCAGCGGCGGCACCCGGAAACCCGGCGCCAGCCGGTAACCGCGGTGGCGCCCGCGCTCCGACCAGATCGGCACCTCCAGGTCCAGCAGATGGTCTAGATTCCGCCGAACCGTGCGCTCGTCGACGTCGAGACGACTGGCGAGATCAGTCGCGGTCTGCGTCTCACCACTCTCGAGAATCTCTAACATGGCGAGCACTCGGGCAGTTCGCCCGAAAAGCGGGCGGATGCTGTCCGCTATTGGTTTTAGCATGTGGAAGCAATGCAAGACATGGTGGAGCGACGCAGTGTGGACTTCGTTTCGATTCGCGTCATCACGGATGACGTGCAGCGACTGGTGTACTTTTACGAACAGGTGACCGGACAGCAAGCGAGGTGGGCGACTGACGATTTTGCGGAGTTACTTACGCCGACATGCACGCTGGCGATCGCCCACCCACGGACCCTGCAGCTGTTCGGGGCCGATGTCGCGTGGCCGCGTGCCAATCACACCGCGATCATCGAATTTCGAGTGGATGATGTCGACGCGGAGTATCCGAGATTGGACAAATTGGTAGGTGAGTTCGTTCAAGTTCCGACCACGATGCCATGGGGGAACCGATCATTGCTGTTTCGCGATCCTGATGGCAATCTGGTCAATTTTTTCACACCCGTCAGCGCCGCGGCCCGCGAACGCCTCAATAGACATTAGAGGGACATACACCCCTTGCAAGTGTTGCAGCAGCTGCTGAGCCCGGCTTTGGCCCGCTGAAATACGCGTTCGTCGTCGCGCGCGGCTCAACTCCAGTTCAGAACGGCAACTCAAGCGCAGGCACCATCGCGAACCCATTCCAAGTTCAGTTCCCAGGTGCCTCGCCGGGCGAGTGCAAGCGTGTCCCGTACCGAGAGTTTCTCCGGGTGACGCCCCACGGCCCGCCACAATCCTCGGGTGGTGCTGCTCGTCGGCCGCCAATGCACACCGGATACCACGGTCTGTCCAGTGGCAGGATCTGCTCGAGCCGCACGTGGTGCTGCCAAATATCGAACAAGTCATACTCCTACGCGAACCGCTCTCGAAGATGCAGGCCGAGAGACGCCAGCTGTACGCGACGTGAATCGACGAGGCTGTCATCGCCGTACAGCCGCCGTTGGATGACGAAGCGATGCAGGTGCTCGTCGCTCCAACCGAAGGCAACCTGCAGAGTCCGGTGCAAGTCGGCGACCGTGCTGTCGCTGCGAACGAGCAGGCGGCGCCAGATCAGCGGGCTGATGCCCCTCAGGACGATGCGGAGCTGGTAGACGGCGGATCGAATGTTGAACGCGAGTCCGGCTCTCGCCATCACGGCCGGCGTCCCTCGCTCAACGGTAGTCCCCGTTACCTTCTTCATGGTGATCGAGCTGGAGAGGATAGGTCATCGGGCCGATGCGCTCTGCATGGCGATTTACTCTCCTGTCATTTTGATAATCTGAGATGTTGCTCCGGAGCGCGCCTGGTGCACCGCAATCGCGAGATAGGAACGTGTCCGTAGTACGCGAGTAACGTGGAAGCGCGCGGGGCTTCGCCGGTCCGATTTCGATAACCGGAAGTGAGCGATGGAGCCGACGGTGTACCTGGGCGTCAATGTCGGCAAGACCAGCCACTACGCGCTGGCCGTGGATGATGCTGGCAAGCCGATCTACCAGACTGGCGTGCCCAACGACGAGGCGGCCCTAAAGGTCTAGCGTTGGTGGGCACTGCCCTCTGGCGCCGCGGCGTCATCCCCCGGTCTGGGCCGCGCTGGTGGTTGCCATCTCCCAGATCCTTGCACTTCGACTTTTAGGGTCATCGCACCGTGCACGCTGTCTGTGGCATAGCATGGGATTTCACGGCTGTCGGCTTTGCAGGTGCGGCAGTCGCCCTTATACGCGACTCCAACTCGGGATGAAGAACTCGGCATGAGACTGCGGCTGCCGGCACGCGCGGCGAACACTACCGCGCTCACTTAGCGATCGTTTAGCTTGACGGATTGCCCTACTCGCTTGACTCTTGATCAGACCCGATGG
>JAFAPL010000468.1 GCA_019247135.1 Chloroflexota bacterium
CCGCGCCATGAATGCGCTAGTCATGCGCGCGGAGCAGGACTTCTGCTCGAGCGAGCCTCGTGCGACGGGACGCGCCCAGGGTCAATCGGCGGCGACGGCAACTCGAGGGGCGAGCGCGTTGTACCGATCGGCTGCCAGTTGTGTTGCGATCTCGATGTCCTCCTCGAGGATGTAGCCGGCCTGGGCCAGCGCCTCGGCTGCCGCTCGTGCCCTCGCCTCAAAGTCAGCCCGGTCGCGGTAGCGCTCGGTGAGCGAGGCGCGGGGGTCATGTCGCTCCTCTCGCTCCGACGCTGTTGCCGCAAACGGCAGCGTCGTGCCCATCATGTCGACGATCTGGCCTGCTCCGCCTGTCGACTGGTGGCGCGAGACCCAGCCGGTGTAGGTGGCTGTGGGCACGCTCACGTCAGGCACGCGAATCCCGGCGACCTCGTTTCCGTCGGCATCCACGTCCGATGCGTACGTCGGAAATGGCTCGCCGAAGGTGGTGGAGGACGGGTCGTCCGCAAGCTTCAGGCGCCGCAGGCGTGGGAGCTGGGCAGGATCGAGCAGCGTCAGCCCGGGAAACGCGCTCATTTTCTGGAGCACTGCCTCGCGGGCCGCGGCGGTTCCGTCTGCCAGACGCGGGAAGGCACTCGGCGGCGGCTCCTTGCCTTCCGACGCCCAGCCGTCCAGGTTGACCAGGAAGGCGCGTTCGGCTGTGCTGCCGTCGACCATGTTGAACGCGTTGGCGCCGCGCGCGCCCGCCGGCGTGACGTCGGCCAGCAGCGGCATGCCGGCGCCGTGCTGGTGGCCCGCGATCAAGTAAATGCGTTCCTCGGCGGGTGGCTCCACATCCCGAGTCCCGCTCGGATCGGTGTGGATCAGCGAGCAGTCGCTGCGCCAGTATTCGGACGAGGTGTTGGTGGTGAAGATGCGCGGGACGCCGCCAAGCTCGCGCTGACGCTTGAGTAAGCCGTCAGTCTGGCCAGTAAGCGCGTCGGTCAGCTCGTCGGACGCGAACGGGAACAGCCCACCCACCCAGCGCGGATTCGTGTCAGAGGGTTGGGCGAAACGAACGTTGAACTCACCCCGGCGCGCACCCGCCACGTGCGGAATCAGGCCGTCGAACACCTGTCGACCTTGCTCGTCCAGGTTGAGTCCGTCGTACAGGTACTGGCGCAGGAAACGACCGCACTGCGACCGGCCGAAGCCGTAGGTGTAGTCGATACGGCCCGCGGCGGGATTGGCCGACGAAGTCTCGTTCCGAAGCCACGAGACGATATCGCGCGTCGCAAGCAAGCCGACACCGACGACGGGACAAATGCGCGTCGTGTACACCACCTCGTACCAGAGGCCCGGTTGGAAGCCTCCGTCCAACCAAACATATGAGTCGTCTGGGACAGGCGCGCCGTTCTGCTCACGGGCGAAACGCCATCGCGCACGAGGTACGACCTCTCGAGCACCCTGCATCGAGGTACCCACAGTGAGCTGTGCGTCCGTTTCGTTGACGTCCGCGGCGGGATACGGCCTGTGCTTGAGTGCCTGCTTGCCGGGTGGTGGATGCAGTGGCCAGTGCGACAGAAGATGGAACTGGTGCGGCTCGTTGGGCTGGAACGCGACCGCGATGCGGCCCTGGATTGGCTGACCATCGGCTCCGAGGGCTTGCGGAGCATCGATGCCCATCAACCCGGGCTGGCGTTCCACGTCCCACTGCCAGCCGCACATGGCTACGGACCAACCGCGCCGCATCAAGAAGCCGTCGCCGACGTCGATTTCGTCGGTAGGCGGCAACGTTTGCAGCCTCGGCGCCGGACGGTTGAACGGGACGCCCGTTCTCTGCCCTCGGTTGACGACGTAGTAGAGCAACCGCCTGTTCGCGCGCTCAGTCGCTCGCGGCTGTAGCAACAGGAAGTCAGCTGAGAAGCGGACACGGCCCTCGCTATCGCGTGGTGCTCTGTCCAGGTCGGCAATGCGCTCATTCGCCGTGTTGAGCGGGTCGACAGCGAAGTGAACGATGCCGTCGATGCGCTCGTAGTCATCGGCGAACGGGGTCCGGCGCGTAATCTCGAGGTGAGTGACGGGCATGGCTAGTTCGAAGCCAGGGTACCATCGAAGAACGGCATGACCACGTCCCCCCGCCGCGCTCGCATCGCGGTCATCAACGACGACACGACCTTTCTCGATCTCATGCGCGAATTGCTCGAGATCGAGGAGGACTACGAGGTGCACATCTGCAAGGAGTGGGACGGCGCCTATGAGTTCGTCAAGTCCTCACAACCCGACCTCGTGATCCAGGACATTCGCATCGGTGGGGAAGAAAACGGCTGGACCATTCTCAACTTGCTGACGCTTGACCCGAAGACCCGGCCAATCCCGATCATCGTGTGCTCCGCGGCGATCCAGTCGCTGCACGAGCACCAGGAGTGGCTGAGTCAGTTCGGCATTCGAGCGTTGCCGAAGCCGTTCGATCTGGATGTCCTGCTGCAATCGATCGAGGAGGCCATCGCGGCCCACAAGAGCAAGTAGGCGACTGTATCGCCGCCAGCCGTGGCCATTACCTGCGAGGTCATCGACGCGCCGCGCCAGCTCTGTCACGCTTTGCGTATGAGCGATCTGGCGTTTGTGTTTGAAACCTGGCGCGTGTGGGTA
>JAFAPL010000480.1 GCA_019247135.1 Chloroflexota bacterium
GCTCGTGGTCCGCCGCCACGCGTTGCGCAATGCGCTCGTGCCGACGGTGACCGTGCTCGGCCTGGCGTACGGCAGCCTGCTTTCGGGTGCTGTCATGACGGAGACGATCTTCGCTTGGCCCGGACTGGGGCGGTACGCCTATCAGTCGGCAGTCTCGAACGATTTTCCGGCCATCATGGGCGTGACGTTCGTCATTGCGCTCATCTATATCCTCGTCAATCTCGTGGTGGACCTGGTGTACGCCATGCTTGACCCGCAAATCCGCTACTCATGACCAGCGCCAGCGTCGGCTTGCCCGTCGCGCCGCCGATTGTGGCCGCGACCGCGCCGGCCGTACGCCGCGAACGCCGAGCGTGGCAACTCCTGGTACGCAACCGCATGGCCATGCTCGGCGCGGCTGTGGTCTTGCTGTGGGTCCTGGTCGCCGCGTTCGCGCCCGTGATCGCGCCGTACGATCCCATCGAGCAGGAAGTCCGGCAACGGCTGCAGCCTCCGTCGGCCGCGCATTGGCTTGGGGTCGATGAGCTCGGCCGTGATGTGTTCAGTCGCGTCCTGTACGGCGGCCGAGTGTCCCTGCCAGTTGCAGCGATCGTGGTCGTGCTCGCGACGATCTTCGGCACGCTGTACGGCGGTCTGTCGGGGTTCGCCGGAAGATGGCTGGACGAAGGTGCCATGCGCTTCGTCGACATGGTCCTGGCGTTTCCATCGTTGATTCTGGCCATGGCGATCGCGGCGGCACTCGGGCCGAGCATCCAGAACTCGATGCTGGCGATGCTCCTGGTGTGGTGGCCGCCCTACGCGCGCATGTCCAGAGGTCAGGTGTTGGGCCTCAAAAACCGCGACTTCGTCACCGCGGCGCGGGCGCTGGGCATGTCCGAGCAACGCATCCTCCTGCGGCATGTGCTGCCCAATGCGCTCGCGCCAGCACTCGTCCTGTGCACCATGGATTTCGGCAACGCCATCATCATTACGGCGGCACTGAGCTTCCTCGGGCTCGGCGCGGTGCCACCGACGCCCGAGTGGGGAGCGATGGTTGCCGAAGGCCGCGAGCTGATGCAGGCCTGGTGGATCTCGACGTTTCCCGGCATCGCCATCTTCAGTGTCGCGATGGCCTGCAACTTCATCGGCGACGGCCTGCGTGACGCGATCGATCCGCGCCTGCGGGTACGCTAGCAAGATGCCCGCGCTGACGGGAAAACCCATTCGCAGAGTAGAAGACCCGCGACTGGTCGCCGGGCGCGGCCGGTTCGTAGAGGACGTGCAGCCGCCGGGCGTCCTGTCGCTCGCGTTCGTACGCTCACCCTACCCGGCCGCGCGGCTCAATGGCATCGACGTCGAGGCGGCGAAAGTCGCGCCAGGTGTCGTGGCCGTGTTGACGAGTCGGGACATCGAAAACCTGGCGGATGTCCCCGTCATTCCACTGCCGTTTGCAAAAGTTCCGCCCCACCCGCCGCTCGCGAAAGGCCGCGTCGCATCGGTCGGCGAGCCGATCGTCGCAATCGTCGCTGAGTCCGCGGCTGCGGCCCGAGACGCCGCCGAGCTCGTGGAAGTCGACTACGAGCCGCTTCCCTCCGTCGCCTCCGCCGAGGAGGCACTGCAACCCGATGCGCCGCGCGTCCACCCGGAGCTCGATAGCAACCTGTGCTATCGCCTGGCCCGTGACGGGGGCGACCCCGAGACCGCGTTCAACACGGCCGAGGTCACGGTTCAGGTACGCGTCGACAACCCGCGCGTGGCGCCAGTGCCGCTCGAGCCGCGCGGCGTGGTGGCCGTCCCCGAAGGCGAGTCGCTGACGGTGTGGATCTCGAGTCAAAATCCGCATGGCACACGCGCGGACCTCGCGCGTGTGCTCGGCCTCGCCGAAGACGGCCTGCGGGTCATTGCGCCGGACGTCGGCGGTGGCTTTGGCGCAAAGAGCGGCGCCACACCGGAGTACATTCTGGCCAGCTACCTGGCCCGCACGCTCGCGCGGCCGGTGAAGTGGGTCGCGACGCGGAGCGAGGATATCCAGATCACGACCCAGGGTCGGGACATGGTCGTCCACGTCGAGCTTGCCGCGCGTCGCGACGGCACGTTGACCGGTCTACGGGTGCGCAACATCGCCAACCTGGGCGCGCGGCTGTATTCAGCCTCGGCTATCCCTCCGACGTTCATCATGAACATGGCGACGGGCTGCTATCGGATCCCGAACGTGCACGCGGAGAGCCTGGCCGTCTTCACTAACACGCCAGCGACCGGACCCTACCGCGGCGCCGGTCGGCCAGAGTCGGTACTCGCGATCGAGCGCGGCATCGATCTGCTCGCCCGGACACTCGGCATCGACCCCATCGAGCTCCGCCGCAAGAACTTCCCATCGCCGGCCGAGTTTCCATTCAAGACCGCCCTGGGCGCCGAGTACGACTCCGGCGACTACGGCCGGGCGCTCACTAAGGCACTGCAGCTTGCGAACTACGACGAGCTGACACGTGAGCGCGAGAGTGCGCGAGGACGCGGCGAGCTGATGGGCATTGGCCTGTCCACGTTCGTCGAGCCGAGCGGCAGCGTGGGCGGTGAGACCGGACTCGTCCGCGTCGAGCCGAGCGGCGAGGTCACGGTCGTGAGCGGGTCCCACAGCCACGGCCAGGGGCATGAGACGTCGTTTGCTCAGGTCGTCGCCGACGCGCTGCACGTCCCGATGCAGAACGTGCGCGTGCTGCACGGCGACACGAAAGACATCGATCGTGGCACGGGTACTTTCGCCAGTCGCAGCATGATGCTCGGCGGCGGCGCGGCGGTGATTGCCGCGGGGCGAGTGCTGGACAAGGCGCGGCGCATCGCCGCGCATCTGCTCGAGGCGACCGTGGACGATGTGGAGGCGGTGGATGGTGGGTTTGCGGTCGCGGGTGTGCCGTCGCGAACAGTGAGGTGGCAGGAAGTGGCCGCGGCGGCGCACGACGGCGCCAGACTACCGGCTGGTGAAACGCCGGGGCTGGAAGAACACGAGGCCTACGACCCGGGCCGCGAGCTCTGGCCGTTCGGAACGCATCTCGCGGTCGTCCGCGTGGACCGCGAAACGGGCTCCGTCCACGTCGATCGCATCGTGGCGGTGGATGACTGCGGCAACGTCGTCAATCCGCTCATCGTCGAGGGCCAGGTGCA
>JAFAPL010000486.1 GCA_019247135.1 Chloroflexota bacterium
GCGAGCCGACCTGCTCCGATCCCTCGATCCGCACCACCCCGTTACGGCACACGGCGTCGCTCAGACGCTCACCGACCACGCACCCAGCGCGAACGACGAGTGGCGCGCGGCTACCCAGGTCGACACATATGGCTTCACCTGGATCGCCGCACGCCGGGGCGACGAGCCCTGGAAGCACCTGCAGGCGGTGGACCTCGTCCGCGCTGGAGCGCGCGGCAAGAACTTCTGGCACGCCGAGGCACAGGCGGGCCCTTTATGGCTCCAACCGCAGGTGCTCGGTCGACCGCGCGAGGATGGCCGAGTGGCCAAGCCGGAGGACATCCGCTACTGGTCGATGACGTCGTTCGCCGGCGGAGCGACCGGCTGGCTGTGCCCGCGCTGGCGACCACTCCTCGACGGTCCGCTGTTCGGCGCCTTCGGCATGTACGGGATGGACGGATCACGAACGCCGCGGTCGGAGATGACGTCCAGGCTGGCGCGCTGGGCAACTGCGCCGGAGCGGAGCAGTCTGTGGCGTGCGCGGCCGGTGCGCGGTGAAGTGGCCATCCTGTTCGTGCCGGAGTCCAACCTGTTCAACTATGTTCAGCAGGGCCACACCGACTGGTACGCCGAGTCCGTGCGTGGCGCCTACCAGGGCTTTCTCGACCTTGGACTGCAGCCGGACTTTCTCAACCTGGAGGATTTACCAGGCGCCGAGTACGGGCTGGTGTACCTGCCGTACCCCGTGCATCTGCGGCAGTCCAGCGCCGATTTGCTTCGCCGATGGGTAGAAGCCGGCGGAACGCTCGTGTCCGAGGGCTGCCCCGGTTACTTCGGCGACCACGGACACGTGGGCACACAACAGCCCAATCTCGGGCTCGACGTGGTGTTCGGCGCGCGCGAGCGCAACGTGGAGTTCATGCCTGACCTGGGCGACTCGATCGCAGTCTCGCTGTCTGGGAACACGCTGGCCGGGGCGCTGTTCGCGCAGACGTATGAGGTCGCCGGTGGTGAGGCCGTCGGCTTCATCGACGGCGCGCCCGCGATCGTCGACCACACGTACGGCCGCGGTCGGACACGCCTCGCTGGCACTTTTCCCGGTGCGGCGCGGACGCGACTCGACGCTCCACCCGGTCCGGTGCCTCGCCCGAGCGGCTCGACCTTCACGACGCACCGCAGTGCTTCATTGGAGTTGGCGCCCGCGGCGGAGCGGCTGGCGGCGAGTCGCGCATTCTTCGCGGACCTGCTCAATTGGGCAGGCGTCACACCACACGTCCGCGCCGACGATCCGGAGCTCATCGCGCGTTTGCATCACGAGCCGGAAGGCGGAGCGCTCTACCTGTGGCTCCTCAATCCGACAACGACTACCCGCACCGCGTGCTTGCGGTTGGCGGACCGCTGGAGTCACTGCACCGACGCAACGCCAATCTGGGGCGACGGGCCGATCGTCGGGACCGGCGATGGTCTGAACGTGACCGTGGGCGCGCGCGACGCACTCGTGGCACGACTGCAATGATTGAAGCGCGAGCCGGAGTCTGGATCGTTGCGCAGGCGTCGGGTCCCGCCGCCTGGGCAACCGAAGAATTAGAGCACGCACTCCAGGCGCGTGGAATTGGGTGGTCGGTGGCCGACACGCTGAGTGGCGCGCCAGGTGACACCCTTCGCATCGTCATCGCAGGTTCAACCAGCCCCGTTGCAGGCGAGCTCTTGCGCGCCGCGGGCGCCACCATTCCAGACGCTCCCGAATCCCTCGGCTTGATCGCTGGCACCAACCTGCTACTCGCGACGGGCTCGGACGCGCGGGGCCTCGTCTACGCCGTGCTGGAGCTCGCCGATATCGTCGCCTGCAGTCCAGACCCGCTCCAGGCGCTGCGCGCCCAGCCGACGATCGTCCAACGCCCTGCCAACCCGGTCCGCGGCGTCGCGCGGCTGTTCGTCAGCGAGGTCGAGGACAAGCCCTGGTTCTACGACCGCGACGCGTGGCGGCGCTATCTCGGGACACTGGCCGGCCACCGCTTCAACCGCGTACAGCTCGCCCTCGGCATGGGCGTCAATTTCCTACGCAACATCACCGACGCGTACTTCCTGTTCGCGTATCCGTTTCTGATCTCCGTGCCCGGGTACGACGTCCGCGCCCGCGGGCTCCCGGACGACGAGCGCGAACGCAACTTGCAAACGCTGCGCTTCGTCAGCGACGAAGCGGCCGCGCGCGGCTTGCACTTCCAGCTGGGCATCTGGATGCACGGCTACCAATGGGTCGACAGCCCGGACGCCACGTACACGATCGAGGGGCTGACGCCGAACACCCACGCGGCGTACTGCCGTGAAGCCGTGCGCATCCTCCTGCAGGCATGCCCGAATATCGCCGGGCTCACGCTGCGCGTGCACGGCGAGAGTGGCGTGCCTGAGGGGAGCTACGCCTTCTGGCGCGAGGTCTTTCGCGGCGTCCAGGAGTGCGGCCGACCGGTCGAGCTGGACCTCCATCCAAAGGGTGTCGATCGCCAGATGATCCAGGTGGCCCTCGAGACCGGCCTACACGCCAGGCTGTCGCCGAAATACACAGCCGAACACATGGGCCTGCCGGGCCACCAGGTGGAGATCCGACCGCGCGAACGGGCGCCGGCCATTGGACACGACGCATTCGTCAGCTCGTTGATGGCTGAAAGCGCCGGCGCGCTCAACTACACGCGCTACGGCTACGCGGATTTTCTGAAGGAAGACCGCCCCTACGGAGTCTTCTACCGGATCTGGCCGGGCACTCAACGCGTGCTGCTCTGGGGCGATCCCGCGCTGGCCGCGGGCTACGGGCGCTCCGGCGGCTTTTGCGGCAGCCTGGGCGTCGAGCTGTGCGAGCCGTTGTCGTTCAAGGGACGCGCTGGATCGGGCCTGGTCGGCGGCCGTGACGCCTACGCCGACGACTCGCTGCGCCCGGCGGACGGCGACTGGTCGAAGTATCTGTACACCTACCGCCTGTTCGGGCGACTGCTCTACGACCCGGACGCCGATCCGGCGTGCTGGCGCCGCTCGCTGGCGTGCGAGTTCGGCCCGGCTGCGACGGCAGTGGAAGGCGCGCTGGCGAGTGCGAGCCGAATTCTGCCATTGGTGACCTCCGCGCACTGCCCGTCGGCTGACAACCTCAGCTACTGGCCAGAGATGTACACCAACATGCCAATCGTCGACGCCTCGCGGCCGCATCCATATCGCGATACACCTGAGCCCAAGCGGTTCGGGACGGTCAGCCCGCTCGATGCGGGCCTGTTCGTCGGCATTCAGGACTTCGTCGATGAGGTGCTTCGCGGCGAACGGAGTGCAAGGTATTCGCCGGTGCGCGTCGCCGGATGGCTCGACGAGCAGGCGAAGTCGGCGCGCGAGCATCTGTCCGAAGCGGAGCGGCTAACGCCCGAGCCTCAGGCACCCGCATTTCGGCGCCTGGCCGCTGATGTGGCCGTCCAGGCGCAACTCGGTCGATTCTTCGCGGCCAAGCTGCGCGCCGGAGTGGCCTACGCTCTGTTCGAGCGCACGGGCGAGGGAGGCTGGCTGCGTGAGGCACGCGAGCAGTGCGCGACCGCGCGCTCGGCGTGGGCTGAGGCCGCCGAACATGGACGCGTCTACCGTGCCGACGTGACGGTTGGAGCGCAGCCGTGGCAGCGTGGCCACTGGGCGGACCGACTGGCCGCCATCGACGGTGACCTGGGCGATATGGACGCGGAATGGACCAAACTGCAAGCGAGGGAGAACGTTTCCTCGCCATCGCTTGCGAGCCTTGAAGCTGATCCGCCGTCGCTCGAATACGACCATGTGCCACCCGCCGGAATCGAGTCAGGTAAGCCGGTCGGCATCGAGGTGCGTGTGAATGACTCCGGTCCATTGTCGGTGGATTTGCACTACCGCCATGTCAACCAGGCCGAGGCGTACGTCGTCGCGCCGATGACTGCAAACGACCGCGTCTATTCGGCCACCATCCCCGGCGAGTACACCGATTCGCCATACCCGCTCCAGTACTTCTTCACGCTGCGTCACGACCGCGGACAGCCCTGGCGCTACCCGGCCCTGACCGCGGATTTCGCCAACCAGCCGTACCTGGTGATCCGTCGACGCGCATGACGGTCGCGCAGCGTGACATCGTACGGGTGTTGCGGAGTCGATCGCTTGGTAGGGCTGGAGCGCATCCATATACCGTGACTCTGGACCGGTGGCGCGGGTGACTCAAAATCCTCGCACGGTGGGTCGAGGTACGTCCTCGGCCGTATACGATTGGTAGACAATCGCGGGTTACCTTTTCCTTTTCCTGTCGCCCTGGATCATGGATTCGCACTTTTCGTCGGCCGCCCGATTCTCTAGTCCTTCTACCTGAGCTTCATGACACCCGATCAGTACCGTTCGGGTACGTGCGCGCGCCTGGCACGTCGCACTTTGCTGGCACGTGCTGTCATGCTGGCGAAGCCTCTTTGGCAGGCTGCGACCACCTGATGCCCATCTGTCGGAACAGCCCGAGCCAATCGCGCTCATTCCAACGCTCCACGATTTTGCCGTCGCGCACGCGCGTGATTTCGATGATCTGCATAGACAAGGACTGACCCGTGGGTGGGATGCCCATGAATGGTCCCACATGCTTTCCGCGCACAGTGATCCTGGCGCACACCCGATCATCCTCGCCAAACAGGTCTTCGATGGTGGCAACGGTCATCATCGACGTGTACATCGCGTTGCGAAAGGCTTTGAATCCGTCGATGCCCTGCGGAGCACCCGGCGGTAACGAATGGTCCACGAACTCTGGTCCGAGAATCTCGTCAAGCGAATCCAGATCGTTCGTGTTGCAGGCGGCGGTCAACTCTCGATAGAGGCGGATGGCGTCTTGTCTGATGCTTGTGTGTGTCATGTCCACATCCTCGCACCTGGATGACATCCATCGGAAGCTCTCTACGAATTGCCTGAACAAAGTCCTTCGGATATTCGATTAATTCGTCTATAGTGCTGCGCCCGATGAACGTGAGGCCCGAAGCACAGCCGGCAAAACGGGGTAGGCCTGTGGAGGATCGCCTGCAACGCCAGTGGCAGATTTATCTGGCCGTGTCACCGCTGATCCTCGAGCGCGGCATCAAGAATGTGTCAATGCGCGATGCGGCACAGGCTGCGGCGATGAGTGTCGGCTCGCTATACCACTACTTCGCAGATAAGCGGGAATTGGCGCTGTTCGGCCTGCGGTCGGACGTGCTTTCAGAGCGCTGCCGTGTATTCCATCTCCAACATGATTATCTGGCGATCAGTGACCGGCGCGCATACTTCGACGCGTATGTCGAGTTTTCGATTGCCGGCGCCGAGTTTGTCAGGCCCGCCGTGCTGGCCGCGCTCGAACTCGGCGCCGAGGCGTTGCAGCCCAAGCTGGAC
>JAFAPL010000490.1 GCA_019247135.1 Chloroflexota bacterium
TCATTGCCCACGGCCGGCGCCAATTGGTGCACGTCAACGTCACGGCCAACCCGACCGCCGCCTGGGTGTGGCGCCAGCTGATCGCGGCGACGCCCTGGGGCACCAAGCCGCGCCATCTGCTGCATGATCGCGATGCGGTCTATGGCCGCGACTTCGGCCGGCGAGCCGAGCGCCTCGGTATCGATGCCATCATCAGCCCGGTCCGGGCGCCAAAGGCCAACGCCATCGCCGAGCGCGTCATCGGCACCCTTCGCCACGAGTGCACCGATCACCTGATCGTACTCGACGAGAAGCACCTGCGGGCGGTGCTGACGGAATTCGTCCACTACTACAACGGGCAGCGGCCGCATCGGACACTCGGCTTGCAAACGCCCGAGCCGAGACGACGCCCGACGGCCGGCCCGATCCGGTCGCGGCCTGTACTGAACGGACTGCATCACGTCTACGAACGTGCCGCTTGAACACGGCGGATGTTTTGCCGTCTGACAGCTTGTAATAGGCGGCTCTGGAGACCTGAAACAGGCGGAGGCAGCGCGCGACCCCGACGCCGCCTTTGCCAACGGTATCCGTTGCTACTCGACTCCCTGGGCTGTTCCTCGGCGGTTCTTCTGGTCAAGACTACAAGATCGCTCAGATACCTCGCCTTTTGCTATGCCCCGTTCACGCTGCTCTGATGCACCGCCGCTCCCGTCATCAGGGCCACGGCCTCCGACATAGAATGGGATTGTGGAGTGACCGTGGCTACGCGCCGTCCCAGTCGCATGATATGGATCCGATCGGCAACCTCGAACACATGGGGCATCTGATGACTGATCAGCACGACCGGCATACCCCGGTCGCGGACACGCCGAATCAAGTCCAGCACCATGTCCGATTGCGTCACACCTAACGCGGCGGTCGGCTCGTCCATGATCACGACCTTCCTCCCAAACGCCGCCGCGCGAGCCACGGCCACACCCTGACGCTGGCCACCGGAGAGCGTTTCTACCGCTTGCTTCATCGACGTCACGCCAATATTCAGCGCGCTGATGTGGGCGCGCGATTCCATGAGCATGCGCTTTCGGTCGATGACGTGAAGGATGGAGCCGATGAAGTCTGGACGTCTCAACTCGCGACCCAGGAATATATTCTCGGCGATGTCCAGCGCTGGCGCGACAGCCAGGTCCTGGTAGACGGTTTCGATACCGTGACGTCGTGCCTCGAGGGGACTCCTGAAGTGGACCAACTGCCCATCCAGGAAGATCTCGCCGCTATCGGGCGTGACGGCACCGGAGAGCGCCTTGATCAGCGTCGACTTCCCAGCACCATTGTCCCCGATCACGCCCAGAATCTCGCTTGGCAGCAAGTCGAAATCGGCGCCGTCGAGCGCCACCACGTGGCCATAGTGTTTGACGAGGCGGCGCGCCTCCAAGACCGGCACCGGACCTGCTGACACTGTCATCGCTGTACTCTCCGTGAAAGCTGGTCGACTGACACGGCCAGGATGACCAGAATGCCCGTGATCAATACCTGTGCGATTGGTACCAGACCCATCAGTAACAGCCCGTTGCGAATGACGCCCACGATCAGTGCCCCAACGAGCGTGCCCAGGACGCCGCCCCGCCCACCAAAGAGACTGGTTCCTCCCAGCACGACCGCCGTAATGCTATCGAGATTGGTTGTCTGTCCCGCATTCGGGTCGCCGACCCCGGTCCGGCCCACCAGTAACAGTGCGGCGATACCGTACGTTACTCCCGCGAGCGTGTAAACGACGAGGAGCAAACGTTGGACGCGGATGCCGCTGAGCCGAGCAGCCTCCGCGTTGTTGCCCACTGCATAGGCGTGCCGGCCGCCGGCGGTGTACTTGAGTACAAACCAGGTCACCGCGAAGACAAGTAGCATGAGCACCGAGCCGTAGGAGATCAGGGTGCCGCCCAGGCTGAAGGTGTCGCCGAAGAACGTCATCTCGGGCGGCAGCTTCGCAATCGTCGCCTCGTTTGAATAGATATGGGTAATGGCAAACGCGATGTTGAGCGTACCGAGCGTCACGATGAAGGGCGGCA
>JAFAPL010000493.1 GCA_019247135.1 Chloroflexota bacterium
TCGGTCGCCAATGACGTGGCGAAATACTTCGCTATCATCCCCGCCCATTCGCCGTTGCCTATCCCGAGTTGAATGCGCTGAACGTAATGCAGCTCTCGACGCCGCAGAGCGCAATCCTCTCGGCGGTGATTTTCAACGCACTTACCATCATTGCCCTGGTTCCGCTGGCCTTGCGCGGCGTCGGCTATCGTCCCGCTCCGGCGGCCGAGCTGCTTGGTCGCAATCTGCTGATCTACGGCCTCGGTGGCATCCTCCTTCCATTCATCGGCATCAAGATCATCGACATCATCGTGTCCCTGCTGAGGTTGGCATGAACGCCCGCACTGTCGCGGTTGCCCGCGAATCACTCCTCCAGCACCTTCGGACCGCCGTCCTCATAACGATTGTCCTGACGGTTCTTCTCGGAGTCATTTACCCATTGACCATGACCGCCATTGCCCAGGTTATCCTCCCGTCGCAAGCCAACGGTTCGCTTGTTCGCGATGCCTCGGGTAACGTAGTCGGGTCGGCAATTCTGGCGCAGAATTTCATGCAGCCACAGTATTTCCATCCGCGTCTCTCCGCCGCCGGCAGCGACGGCTATGACGCGACGGCGTCGGGCGGGTCGAATCTTGGTCCGACCAATCAGAAGCTGATCGATACCGTGCAGCAACGCGCGGATGCGTACCGCGCCGAAAATGGCCTCGCTCCAGATGCGAGCGTACCCGTTGATGCGGTGACCGCCTCCGCGAGCGGGCTGGACCCCGACATCACTCCTGCCAATGCGTTGCTGCAGGTGCACCGTGTTGCGACGGCGCGCGGACTCTCGGACGACCAGGTGCGCAACATGCTGAACCAGTACACGGAGGGCCGCACGCTCTTCGTGCTGGGCGAGCCCAGAGTCAATGTGTTGAAGCTCAACATGGCGCTGGACGGACGCTAGAGTGGCGGACGCGCGCGTGGCACGCGAGGAGCGGCGTCCAACCGCGGAGGAGATGCTGGACCGTGTCCGCCGACAGGCGGGCGCGGGCGCGCGCGGACGCCATCGCATCTACCTGGGCATCGCCCCGGGGGTTGGCAAAACCTACACGGCTCTCGCGGAACTCCATCGGCGCCACGACCGCGGCACCGATGCGGTTATTGGCTTCCTCGAGACGCACGGCCGTCCGCGGACGGCGGAGCTCGCCGAAGGCCTGGAGATTGTCCCGCGCAGGCGGATCTCCTACAAGGGCGTCACCGTTGAGGAGATGGACACTGAGGCGGTGATTCAGCGGCAGCCCGCCGTGGCCCTGGTCGACGAGATTGCGCACACCAATGCGCCGGGCTCGCTACACGAGAAGCGCTGGCAAGATGTAGAAGACATTCTCAACGCGGGCATCACCGTCATCAGCACGGTAAACATCCAGCACCTGGAGAGCCTGGCGGACATCGTCGAGAACATCACCGGAGTCCACGTGCGCGAGCGCATTCCCGACCGCGTGATCGACGACGCCGACGAAGTCGAATTGATCGACATGTCGCCGCACGCGCTGCGCCAGCGCATGCGTCACGGCAACATCTACCCACCCGAGCGTGCCGAACGCGCACTGGATTCATTCTTCCGCGAAGGCAACCTGATGGCTTTGCGAGAGATGGCCCTGCGTAAGATGGCGCAGGTCTGCGAGCTGGACCTCGAGGAATGCATGCAACAGCACGAGATCGACGCAGCCTGGTCTGCTGGAGAGCGCGTGATGGTGTGCATCGATGCGGGGCCGCAGGCAGAAAACCTGATCCGCCGCGGATGGCGCATGGCGAACCGCTATCGCACGGAGTTGCTGGCGGTCTTCGTCGAGACACCCAGTTGGGCATCAGCTTCGCCCGAACAAAAACGGCGGCTCGAGGCAAGTCTGCGTTTCGCGGAGGATCTCGGGGCGGAGCCGATTCGTGTCCAGGGGTCGGATGTTGCGAGAGCGCTGATGCAGGTCGCCCACGATCATAACGTCGGCAGCATCGTGATCGGTCACTCGCGGCACGACCGGCTTCACGAACTGCTGCGGCGTTCAATCGTGCACAACCTGCTGCGAGTTGCGGGCGACGTCGACGTGCACGTCGTGGCCGATCGCGACAAAGCCGAAAAGCACTAACCCTAACGGGTGCGACACACTGGTGGCAGCAAAATCGTGTACAATGCATGTACACAGATGGCACACCGCATGCACAGCCGCTGGATGCTCTCGGAAGCAGCCCTGCCGAAGGTCTGGCCGGGCACGGCTACCGCGACTGCGCGCGACTGGTCATGCTCATCCCACCAGCTGATGCCCGCGCTCATCGAGGACATCCTGCGACTTGCGGCCTGAGACGATGGACGCGGCACCACCACCTGAACTGCGCCTGCAGCCACTGGTCCATGTGGAGGATATGCCCCGCGCCGTGCGCCTTTACGAACTGCTCGGCGGCCGGGTTGCGGATGGCAGTCGCGAGGGCGACTGGGTGCTGATGGATGTGGCAGGCGGCCAGCTCGGGCTGCTCGCCCATCCTCCGAATCCAGCCCAGCACACCGAAACAGTTGAACTCAACTTCGTTGCGGATTCACCACTGGAGGAGGTCGAAACGCGCCTGCGACGTGCAGGCGCCGAGATCGTCGAACGCACATCCGAGACCACCTTCGGGCGTCAATTGTTGCTGAGAACTCCCGACGGGTTGCTGGTGAAGATCAACGAGCTCCATCCTGAGCGGTACGCCTGACGTCCAATGGATGTGGTGGTCGCCGGCGGAAGCGGGTTGCTCGGTCGCGCATTGTGCGGCGCGCTGGTGCAAGCAGGCCACCGTGTTGCGATCCTGAGCCGAGATCCGAGCCGGACCTCTGGAATCGATCAAAGAATCGAAACTGTCGCCTGGGATCCGACCCGTTCTGCGTCAGATCAGGCCTGGGTCGAGCGCCTCGCGCGGGCCGATGCGATCGTCAATCTCGCGGGTGAAAACGTTGGCGGCCGCGGTCCGCTACCGGCTCGTTGGACGCCAGATTTCAAGCGCTCGTTGCGCGGCAGTCGGCTGGGCGCGACGCACGCGATCGTCGGTGCGCTAGCGGCCACGCCCGCCAGGAGTCGGCCTGGCGTACTGGTGAATGCCTCGGCCATCGGTTTCTACGGTTCTCGTGGCGACGAACTGCTGACGGAGTCGAGCGCACCCGGTACAGACTTCTTCGGCACGCTGTGCGTGGAATGGGAGGCCGCCGTGCGCGCTGTCGAGGAGTGCGGCGTACGAGTCGTCGTGGTCCGTACGGGAGTCGTTCTCGATTGCCAGGCGATGGCGGCGAAACTCCTGGTCCTGGCTTCCCGGTGTGGAGTTGGAGGCCCACTCGGCTCCGGTCAGCAGTGGTGGTCCTGGATCCACCGCGACGATGTCGTTGGCCTGATCATGCATGCGCTTGGCACCGAATCAGTGCGTGGCCCGATGAACGTCGTCGCTCCGAACCCTCGCCGCATGGCGGACTTCCCGCGAGTGTTAGGTAAATTGCTCCACCGGCCCAGCGTCGTGCCCACGCCGGCGTTCGCGCTGCGTTTGGTCTTTGGCGAGGTCGCGGATGCGCTGCTACTGGCCAGCCAACGTGTAGTACCCGAGCGCGCGCTAGAGACTGGTTACGTGTATCGGTATCCCACGCTGGAGCAAGCGTTACAAGTAGTCGTTGGGGCATCGGCCCCGGTCTAGCTGTCGAAGCCATCCTCGAGGCGCTTTTGCTACTTCCCAGCCGCTGATACCCGGCCGTACAGCACGCGCCTATAAAACACCGTCATACACAAACACTGTACAAAGTATATGCAGACGGC
>JAFAPL010000499.1 GCA_019247135.1 Chloroflexota bacterium
GCGCCGACCCAGGCTCCGACAGCCGCACCCACCCAGGTTCCGACAGCGGCGCCGACCCAGGCTCCGACAGCCGCACCCACCCAGGCTCCGACGGCCGTCGCCGCGGTGGGCCCGCTACTCGACGAGAGCTTCGCCAACGCCCCCCGCGGTTGGCCCAACTCGCCAGATTCGTCGGCCTTCTGGGACACCCAGGGCTACCATCTGGTCCCCCGCATCGCCGGACAGCACGTGGCCATTGGCGCCTCGCTTTCCACTTCATTAACCGATGTCACGGTAACTGGCCTGTTTCGCAAAATCGCGGGTCCGGTCGGCGGCGGCTACGGCCTGGTCATCCGCGCACAGGGCACCCCTCTCGATGGCTCAGATCAGGGCGGTCGCTACTACGTGTTCGAGGTCGGTGACCGTGGCCAGGTTGGCGCGTGGCGGCGGGATCAGGATCACTGGGTGGACTTGCTGCCGTGGACAGACTCCGCGGCAGTGCAATCCGGCGCAGCCGAGAACGGGGTGGTTGTGCGAGCGATCGGGTCACAGTTCACGTTCGCTGTCAACAACCAGCAGGTTGCCCAGGTGAGTGACGCTGCGCTGAGCGACGGCGCTGTCGGCGTGTTCGTCGGCGGCGACGGCAATCAAGTACTGCTGGAACGCTTCGGCGTGACGGTGCCCTGAAATGACTGCCCTCGGTCACGTAACGCACGCTCGGTTCCTCAAGCTAGGTGTGCAGACGCCCGCGTAACGACCGGGACTGATGCCGTCCCATTCCCGGCGCAAATGGGGCGGCCGCTGCCACGAGCGGTTGCGCAATGGACCGGACGACCAGGCGGCGGATGCAAACTGATTCCCAACCGATTCCCAACTGATGGCTGGAGTACAGCATGTATCAGTGCACGCTACGCAGTACGTTCTCAATGACTGACAAGAGCAAGCGGCGCGGCTTCTGTCGGTCCTCGAAAAGCAGGAGCGTGCACTGACTGAATCGCTCATATCTACTGATCACGCGTCTTGTAGAACTCCGCTGCCGGCATGACAACTCGGATGATCTTGACAACGGCCTGCTCTCCGGTAGTCTGAAGCCGGCGCCGGGCTGGGGACCAGGGGGCGGCTGGCGGGGCGGCCATATCACGTCTATGGGGAGACCGTGATGTACGCAGTCATTCGGCGGTACAAGGGCGCTACTGCTCTATTCGATGAGCTGGCTGGTCGTGAGCAGGACGTGCGAGACGTGATCCAGGGCACGCCTGGCTTCGTGGCCTACTATCTCGTCCGATCTGGTGATGGCGGTGCAAGCATCACCGTCTGCCAGGACCAGGCTGGGACGGCCGAATCCAGCCGACGAGCTGCCGATTGGATTCGTCAAAACGTGCCGTCTGCAGCTGGCAGTCCACCAGAAGCGACCGAGGGCGAGGTGCTGTACCAGTTCTAGAGATCGACCTTCCGCACATGCGCGGCGCGCCAGTACATTGGCGCACGCCACGATGCTCCTGATCGTAGGTATCGCTGACGCCAATTAGTGGCCGAGAGGGAGCCTTTGTGGCTCGGGACGAGCGCGAATGATGGTCTGGTGCAAGCCACGTCGCACCGCCAGTTGATCTAGAGGGACTGCTCGTGACCTGACGGGCTCGTACGTGGCTTGACAGGCGCGGTGCGCCCCAAGATATCGTCAAGGCCGGGGTGGCGCTGGTGACTCAGAGTGCCCGCACGATCGGTGCAAGCATGTCGTCCGCCGCCCGTCGGCGGGAGGCAGTGGCTGGATACTTCTTCCTGTCGCCCTGGATCCTCGGGTTTGCAGTTTTCGTCGGCGGCCCGATTCTCTACTCCTTCTACCTGAGCTTCAACGCTTACGATGTCGCGCGCCCGCCGCAATTCGTGGGACTCGACAACTACGTCAATGCCCTTGTGCGCGACGAGCGCTTCTGGCCCTCGTTGCAGCTCACGTTCATTTATGCGCTGGTCTCGGTGCCACTGTCGCTTTTTGGTTCGTTGATGCTCGCGCTTCTTCTCAACCAGCAGTTGCGCGGAACGAGCCTGTATCGCACCTGTTTCTTCTTGCCGAGCCTGACGCCGGCTGTGGCGACGGCGATCCTCTGGACGTGGCTGTTACAGCCGGACGTGGGCCTGATCAACTACATCCTCAGTCTCGTCGGAGTGAGTGGGCCGAAGTGGTTGGGCTCCACCGAGTGGGCCATGCCGTCCTTGATCCTGATCGCACTCTGGACCGGCATCGGTGGCAATCGCATGATGATCTTCCTGGCCGGCCTGCAGGGCGTCTCGCAAGAACTCTACGACTCGGCCGAGATCGACGGCGCCGGCATCTGGGCGCGCTTCCGCCATATCACACTGCCAATGATCTCGCCGGTGATGTTTTTCAACCTGGTGCTGGGTGTCATCGCCGCGCTCAAGGTGTTCACGGTCGCCTTCATCGCGACTCAGGGCGGGCCGGCGTTCGCGACCTGGTTCATCGCGCTACACATCTACACCCAGGCCTTCAAGTACCTGGAAATGGGCTACGCCTCTGCCATCGCCTGGCTGTTCACGCTGATCCTGGTCGTTCTGACCGTACTCCAGTTTCGCACCGCTCGGCGCTGGGTTTATTACGAGGGAGAAGCGCGATGAGCGTCGCCCCTGCCACGCTGTATGAGGAGCGGGTCGGAGCCCGTTCCGTTGAGGCTGGCCGGCGTCACTCACGGGGCCGCCGCGTCTTCTATCACGTGCTGACGCTGGTACTTGCGGTCTTCGCGCTCTTTCCATTCATCTGGATGTTGTGTTCCTCGTTGAAGACACCCGCCGAGCTGGTGCTGTTTCCGCCGCCGCTCCTGCCGTATACGCCACAGTGGCAGAACTATCTCGAGATGTTCTCGGTCGTGCCCTTCTTGCGATGGACCTACAACTCGCTGTTCGTAACCGTGCTCGGGACGGTTGGCGCCGTCGGCTCCGCCACTCTGGTCGCCTACTCGTTCGCACGTTTCCGCTACCCGGGCCGCGACATATTTTTCCTGATCACGCTGGCGACCATCATGCTGCCGGTCGAAGTGACGATCATCCCGCAGTACGTCCTGTTCTTCAAGCTAGGTTGGCTGAACACCCCGTGGCCGCTGATCGTGCCGCAATGGTTCGGCGGCGGCGCCTTCAACATCTTCCTGATACGCCAGGCGCTCATGTCGCTTCCGCGCGACCTGGATGACGCCGCGCGCGTCGATGGCGCGAATTACCTGCAAACACTCTGGTACGTCTTGCTGCCACTGTGCGTGCCCGCGCTCGCGACCGCCGCGATCATCACCGCCATCACCAACTGGGACGCCTTCCTGGCGCCATTCCTCTTCATCAATACGCGCGACAACTTGCTGCTCGCAGTCGGGATCCGCGAGTTTCAATCGCAGGGGGCCGCGACCGGCGGGGCGGTCGTGGGCGGTTTACGCCGAGACCATCTGCTGATGGCCGCCTCGACGCTCATGACGCTGCCGGTCGTCGTGCTGTTCTTCGTCGCCCAGCGCCACTTCGTGCGCGCGGCGGTGATGTCCGGCTTGAAAGGCTAGCGAGAAGGAGAAGTCACATGTCACAGGCGTTCTCGCGTCGCTCGTTCCTGGCCGGATTGGCCGGCTTCAGCGCACTCGTCGGCTGCGCGCCGCCGCCCGCTCAGACCGAGGCGACCGCAGCGGCCAAGACCGGCCCCGCCGGCACCACCAACACCACGACTACGCCGACCACCGCGGCCGTGGCCGCGGCCCCCGCGACAACCGCGGGCGCGACCGAGATGGTCTTCCACTGCCGTGAAGGCGACCTCTCCAACCACTTTGTCGAGTACGCCAAGCGCTGGAGCGCCGCACACCCGCAGACGCCGATCAGGATGGAGACGATGGTCGCGACGAATGAGTACTGGCTGAAACTCGCCGCGATGCACGCCTCGGGCACGATTGGCGACAACGTGGTTGATATCTCGCGATTTTTTCCGGAGATGGCCTACAAAGGCCTCTACCGCGAGATCACACCGTTCATCCAGGCCGAAAACTTCGATCTCGGCCAGTATTACCCTGCCGCCGTCGAGAACGGCCAGTTCGACGGCAAACAGTACTGCCTGCCTGAGACGTACCAGTATCAGGCCATGCTCATCTACTACAACAAGAACCTTTTCGACACCGCCGGCGTCCAGTACCCGGATACGCTGAACGAAACGTTCGATGGCCTGGTCGACCGCGCGGTCAAGCTAACAAAGGCATCTGAAACCCAGTTCGGCTACGCCGGCGCTTCGAGCGCGCACCACATCATCATCCGCTCGTTCGGCGGCGACGTTCTCGACGCGGACCGCAAGAAGTCGCGCCTGGCGGAGCCGGAGGCAATCACGGCGACCGAGTGGATCCATGACCTGATCTACAAGCAGAAGGCCCACCCCGCGCCCGATCAGGTGGAGAACGGATCTGAAACGAACATGTTCGCCGGCGGCAAGGTCGCGATGCTGCAGAGCACCCTCTGGACCGGTACCTTCCTGATCCCGCTGGTCGGCGGCAAGTTCAATTATGGCGCGGCGGTCCTGCCGAAAGGTCCAACCGGCATCATGGGCAATCACTCCCAGTCCGACCTGGTGGGCGTGACGGCGAGCTCGAAGAACCCCGACGTCGCCTGGCAGATCGCCAAGTTCATGACCGCAAAGGACATCGGGATCGAGAAAGTGTCGCTCAACGCCGGCGGGCCAGGCGCGCGACCGGACGTACAGACCGATCCGGGACTGAACGACAAGATGATCGGTCTCAAGGAGTTCCAGGCGGT
>JAFAPL010000066.1 GCA_019247135.1 Chloroflexota bacterium
TGCCGCCCGGCGGTCGAGTGGACCCCGCCCAGAGCCCAATACTGGCGCTCCGCACACTCGCCCTGCCCGCGCTCGCTCTGGCCGTTCATATTTCTGCTGTCCTTACACGATTTGTGCGAACGGCGATGCTCGAAGTGTTGAACGAAGATTACGTACGCACTGCGAGGAGCAAAGGGCTGACATCGCAGAGCGTGGTGGTCGTACATGCGCTGCCGAATGCACTCATGCCAGTGTTGACGGTGGTCGGGATCGAATTTGGCCGGCTGCTCGGCGGCACGGTGATCGTGGAGTCGATTTTCGCCTGGCCGGGGCTCGGTCGCATGGTCGTGCAAGCAGTCAGCCAGCGCGATTATCCGATCGTACAGGCGAGCATCCTGCTGCTCGTCGGAGTGTTCCTCGCGATCAATTTGCTCGTCGACATCAGCTACGGGTTGCTCGATCCACGGGTGCGAATGGGTACCTGATGGCTCGCGCGCTGCCACTCCGCGGCGTCAACCGGACTACCCGCGGGCAACCGCTGCCCGAGCAGGCCGCGCTGCGCACCGCGCGGCGCTTCGTGCGCGATCGGCGAGGCGCGATCGGCCTGGCTTGCGTTGCCGTGTTCGTTCTGGCGGCCATTGCAGCGCCGGTCATCGCGCCGTTCGATCCGCTTGCTCAGAACTCAGGCGACGAATTGCTGCCTCCAGGCATTCCGTATCTGCTCGGCACGGATGACATCGGCCGCGACATCTTCAGCCGACTCCTGTTCGGAGCTCGTCTGTCGCTCACGATCGCTGTTGGCAGCGCCTTGATCGGGCTGATCGTTGGCGGCGCCAGCGGATTGATCGCGGGTTATTTCGGGCGGTGGGTCGACGCAATCATCAACCGAGTCTGGGACGCGCTGCTCGCATTTCCGCCCATCCTCCTCGGCATTGCGCTCGTACTGGTGATCGGGGCGGGCGCGATGAACGCCGCCATCGCGGTAGGGATCTTGAACCTCCCGGTATTCGCTCGATTGGCGCGGGCGAGCGCGATCACGGAGAAGCAGCGCGACTATATCGTCGCGGCTCGCGCGCTCGGCGCCTCGGATCTACGCATCATCTCTCAGCATCTCCTGCCGAATGCGGCGCCGTCACTGTTGGTCCAGACCAGCGTCGCGATGGCGGTCGCGATTCTCCTCGAAGCGTCTCTTTCGTTTCTGGGGCTCGGAGTTCAGGCGCCCGCGCCGTCGTGGGGCTCGATGTTGAGCGACAGTCGGCAGTTTTTGCGCGTTGCGCCGTGGTACGGGATTGCACCTGGTGCCGCACTCACGCTGCTGTTGATCGGGCTCACCTTGTGTTCGGATACGCTGCGAGACGTGCTGGATCCGCGACGGCTGATCACTGTGGGCCGACGTGACTAGTCGTGGCACTGCGATCCTGGTACCAATCGTGACCGCATGGTGGGCTCGCCGCATCGGGGCTCAACTCCCGGCGCGCGCTCGCGCGGCATGATCGGACTGGTCGCGGACGATCTGACGGGCGCGTCGGACGCTGGCGTCCAGTTCACGCGTGCTGGCCTCTCCACTCGCGTGTTGTTCGAGGCGCATCGGCCGCTGCCGCGCGTGGCGGTCGACGCGCTGTCGATCGATACGGACACGCGCCCGCTCCCGGCCGGTCAGGCGTACACGCGCGTGCGTGAGGTCGCGGAAGCGCTCCGATCACTGGAACCGCGGCATGTCTACAAGAAGATCGACTCCACGTTGCGCGGTAATCTTGGCGCGGAGATCGACGCCATCATGGATGCATTCGATGCATCGCTCGCGGTTGTCGCGCCGGCGTTTCCAGCGCTTGGTCGAACTACCCGCGATGGCGTCCAGTATGTTCGGGGCACGCCCGTCGCGCAGACCGAAGCCGCGCAGGATCCGCGCGCACCCGTCCACGAATCGAACATCGTACGCCTGCTGGAGCAGCAATCACGGCGTGGCGCGGCGCATATCCCATTGGATGCCATTGCACGTGGCCCGACCGCCTTCCGCCCTCTCGCTGAAGCTCAGCATGCACCGATACTCGTTTGCGACGCCCAAACTGACGAGCATCTTGCCAACCTGGTCAGCAGCTTCATTGATCGTGAGGACGTGGTGTGGGTCGGCTCGGCCGGACTTGCGGAGCAGGTTGCAGTCCGCATCGAGCCAGGCGATGGTGTCGCGCGTCATCCACTCTCCGCACCTGAAGGCGTCATTTTGCTGATTTGCGCCAGCCTCTCAGAAGTCACGCATCGGCAGGCCGCAGCGTATGCAGCGCAACCAGACGTCGTCACCGTGCGAGTGGACCCCGTTGCACTCGCAGGTATCCGGTCCAAAGAGGCGGAACTCCGCCGCTGCGGTTGCGCCGTTTCGGCCGCCTTGCGAGAGGGGCGCGATTGCGCGCTCGTCGTCGGCACCGAGGCGGTGCACTCGGCGGACGCCGCACAACACATTGTTGATGCTCTCGGCCAGCTGGGCGCTGACCTTATGCGGCAGCATCGGCTTGGCGGCGTCATTCTCACCGGCGGCGACACGGCAAGAGCCGTGTGTCATGCAGCAGGTGTCACCGGCATCGACCTGTTCGGCGAGATCGAGCCAGGTGTGCCGCTTGGCCGATTGATCGGCGAAATTCAACTGCCGGCCGTCACCAAAGCGGGTGCGTTCGGATCGAACGACGCGGTCCTCCACGCGCGGAGGAGCCTGCGAGAACTTCAACCAGCGCGAAAGGGAGCAAGCGTACGATGAGCACGCCAGTGGTAGGCATCACGATGGGCGACGCCGCCGGGGTCGGACCGGAAGTGATCATGAAAGCCCTCGCCGATCCGGAGATGTACTCGATCTGCCGTCCGCTCGTCGTCGGCGATGCGGATATTCTCGAACGTGCGAATCGCGTGGTCCACGGCTCATTGCGCGTTCAGGTCATTCAGCACCCGCGCGAAGCGCGATTTCAGGTGGGCACAGTCGAATGCATCGACCTCCACCTGCTGCCCGCGGATTTGCCCTTTGGGCAGATTTCCCCCGCGGCCGGCGATGCCGCATTTCGGTATGTGGAGCGCGCAATTCAGCTGGCCAGTGCGGCTGAAATTGACGCGATCTGTACCGCTCCGCTGAACAAAGAGGCGCTCCACAAGGGCGGCCATATCTACCCCGGACATACGGAAATCCTTGCGGAGCTCACCGGCACGCAGGACTTCGCGATGATGCTGACGGCAAAGAATCTACGCGTCATTCACGTGACGACCCACATCGGACTGATCGATGCGGTTGAGAAGATCACGCCAGAGCGTGTCTATCGTGTGATCAAACTGGCGGATAGCACGTTGCGCAAGGCTGGGTTCGCCAATCCGTCCATCGCGGTCTGCGGGATCAATCCTCACGCTGGCGAACATGGCTTGTTTGGTCGAGGGGAAGACGAGCAGAAAGTGCTCCCAGCTGTCGAACGCGCACAGGCGGAAGGCACGAATGCGCAGGGTCCATTGCCTGCGGATACGGTGTTCTTTCGCGCCGGTCGGGGTGATTTCGACGCGGTCGTCGCAATGTATCACGACCAGGGCCACACGCCCGTGAAAGTGCTTGGGCTGGAGTCCGGGGTGAACATCACGGTTGGACTACCGATCATTCGAACGAGTGTGGATCATGGCACGGCCTTCGACATCGCCGGCAAAGGCATCGCCGATGCGGACAGCATGAAAGAGGCGATCCGCCAAGCGGCCATCCTCGCCCCGAAACGCGCGCCCGCCCCGGCGCGCTAGCCGGGCAGGGGCGCGTTGAGTTCAGGACACGATCTGACCTGAATCAGGACTACGCTCGAATGTATGCAGAACGACACCCTCAGCGCGCAGTGGGCCGGTGGGGTCCGCGATGGCTATCCAGATGGCGTGCCCTGCTGGATCGACACCACGCAGCCTGACCCGCAGGCGTCTGCCGAGTTCTATGGCGGGCTGCTCGGCTGGGAGCTCGAAGACACGATGCCGGCGGGCTCGACCGGGCACTACTTCGTCGCGCGATTGCACGGCCGGGAGGTCGCGGCGATCAGCTCCATTGCTGCTCGTGCCTCCACGCGCGCGATGTGGAACACGTATATCTCGGTGGACAACGCTGATGAGACCGCACACCGCGTGGAGCAAGCGCGTGGCCGCGTGCTGGCGGCGCCGTTCGACGTACCGGGCGCCGGGCGCATGGCCGAGTGTGAAGATCCATCTGGTGCGGGATTTCGGCTATGGCAGGCGCGCGAGCACCGCGGCGCGCAACTGGTCAACGCGCCGGGTTCCTGGAACTGGAGCAACTTGAACAGTCCGGATGCTGAGGACGCAATGCGTTTTTACGCGGCGGTGTTCGGCTGGGAATTCAGCGAGCTGGACCTCGGCGCGGGTGCGACGTGGATGGTGCGCAGGCCGGGGTACGCGGACTTTCTCGAGGTGCGTAATCCGGGTATTCGAGCGCGACACGCCGCGGCTGGGGCACCGCCAGGCTTCACCGACGCCATCTGCTGGCTGCAGC
>JAFAPL010000404.1 GCA_019247135.1 Chloroflexota bacterium
GGTGCGGACGTTCACGCCGGCAGATCAGCCTGCTCCCCTCGCCCCAGGCGGACAGGTCAAGGTGCTCGGTCAGCTCCGCCACCCACGCGCCGTCGCGCTCCTCGCCGCCGTCGGGCTCGATCCCCTGGATCCGTAGCCGACCGAGAAGCGGATGTTCGCCGCCACCCCCGCCCGCGAAACCAATCCCTCTCCGTCCGCGGTCACTTCTACCGTTTCCAAACGTGTCGTAGCCTTCACCTGCGAGGTGTCCTCTCCTGGTCCGGGATCGCGTGCTTCGAACACCCGCATTCTCTCGGCCAGGGAGGACGCCAAGCCCCGCTCGCTCGGCCCCTTACCGGCGGATCGAGGCTAGGCCGCCGACAATCCAGTCATCCGTTGTGACGTTGTCAAACTTCATGGCGCCCTCTTCCCGCGCACGGAGGGCGAGTACGCCCACGTCGACCCATCCAGGACGCTGATCTGGATAGTCGTGTCGGTCCAGGACGCGATATTGAGCCCGACCGCGTCCGAGTTGCTCAGGAGAGCGACACAGCTGTTCGGGTTACCCGGCGGATTGACTGACGGAAGGCAATACCCTGCTTCCCAGTTCTTAGTGACGTCCTTGATCTCGATGAAATACGAATCGCCGTTGTACGGCTGGTGCGAGCCCGATCCCGATTCACTGATCGTGATCGTCTGGGTCGCTGGAGGCAAAATCGGACTGACCGACGTGATCGTCGGCCCCGCTTCCGACGCCGACGCCGCAGCGACGAGGAAGGACAGCGATACGACGAGCATGGCAAATAGCCGGACACGATTGTGCCCAGAGCACGGCCTCCACCAAAGCCCCATAGCACAGCCTCCGACACTACCCTCACCGTGACCGCCGGTGCGCCCGTTACGCTCACAGACTCCCGACAAAGCTGATCATAGCTTGCGGAGGCTTTGCGGTCAATACGTGAAGATCAGGTGTTTGGTATCGTTTTGAACCTTACGCCGTCGTCAGGTTTGGTGTCTCAGCGCCTAGGTCGAGGCGGGCTCCGGTTTTGCTCAGGATGGAAGGCTTCACAAGGCGAAGCGCGTGATGTGCAGGTCCACGATCGCCCATTGGTTGCCCAGGATGTCGTGGGCTTCATTGACTATCTCGAAGGCGTCTAGGGCCTGCGCGCTGTAGGCGAGCGTGATCGTGCAGGCCGGGAAGTCTGCGCTGCCTGCGGCAAGGCCGCCTAGGCTGGTGAGTGCATGGTCGAGAGCAGCGCTGAGGTTGGTGCTTGGCTTTGCCGTGAAGGTGGCCGCTATGTCGTAGTCGAGCATGCCCGCCTAGTGTACTGCTACTTATGGTCTGCATGATCGCGGTCGACTCGGCGGCCTGCAGCGTCAGATCCTCTCGGCTGCGGCGCTGCTCGAAGCTCTTGGCGGCACCCAGCGGTCGAATGGCGTCGACAACACCGACCACCAGCACATCCGGATTGTTCTTCGAGCGGCCGATCAGCGCCACGCCGAACGAGTCGTTGTGAAAAGCCGGGTCCAGCGCAGCAATCCAGTGCGTGGCATCCTCCGGCCTCGCCGGCACGTGGTTGAACTCGACATCCGTTAGATCGAAGAAGCTGCCGGCACCATCGACGAACTGGGCGCCATGCCCCCTGGTGACCAAGGTCAGCCTCCCAATGGCGTTTGTCCTCGTCGCTCACACCAGGGTCTACATCCCATGTCGCTAGCTGCTCGCACGGCGATGAGCCCTTCAGTCCACCACCCTGCGCCGACTCAAACAGCTCGTAGAACTTGCCTGACGTACCATCCGGCGTTGAGATAGCCACCACCTTAGCTTGGGGTCCAAACCGGCGCAGAGACGGTGTCAAAGCCGTCCACAGATGCTCAACGCTGCCGGACCCGCCGTATCATCAGCATGGGCGTACTCGTTGAAAATCAGCAGCGACACACGCTTACCACGGGTGGTGTGCGAGTTCGCGGGGATAGCCAGAATCCTCACCTTGGCGGTGAACTTACGCCCGTGCCTATCGGTACGCGGGACCTTGAAGTTGATTCGGTCCGAGCGCATCTCGGCAGTCTTTGACAGCACCGGCGAGTTGGTTATGTGTGCCCCGCACGTGGCGACAAAATCTTCGGCCTGATCCTGGCGGGGGCAACAAACCAGAATCTCGCGCCACATGCCCTTAGGCAACACCTCATCCAAGTCCGGTCTGAGCGCCGCATTATGCACAGCCAGCGCGGCAACCATCACATCCTTACCGGACTGGCGACCAATCGACCAGAAATGCCGTCGAATATCACCATCAAGCGTGTCCAACAGCCGCAGCTGCTCCGGCCACCAGCCACCCTCACCAGCAAACATCGCCCCGAGCAGACGATCGTCACGGACCGCTGCGCCAAGCGACAGCGACGGACTAGCCATGGTGCTCACCATTACCCGAGGGCTCGCCGTGCAACGCCGAACCTGCGGCAATCTGGGCAATCACCGCCTCAAACGAACCGCTCTCGGCATGCTTACGAGCCTCCAGCTCACGATCGGCACGCTCAAACCAACGCTCCGACGTGTCAATCCACTTCATCAGCTTATCCGCCAAGTCATACGCCACCCCCGTCTTCACATTACGAACAAATCCCCCGCTCATCCACATACTCAGTAGCCAACTCAATCATGGCCAGCCGCTGCGCCTGATGCGTCAACCGTGGCGGCTCAATAAACGGGTAGCGCTGCGCCAACTCAACCATGAACCGCTCACGAACCGGGGCGACCGCCCCGCTCGGAGCGCGTGCCAGCAGCCGAAGACACCACCGCCCGCCTATTACCAGGCCGCAGATTCGCCGTCTGACGCGACCGCGTCTCCGGCTCCCCAGACAAACCCATAGTGCTAACTCCAATCACAAAACGCCGATGCCAGCAAGCACCACCCGTCCCACAAACGCCATTTTAACTACGGCGTGTCGTGGCTCATATTACCCTCGCGCCTATATGGGGAGTGTCCTAGG
>JAFAPL010000441.1 GCA_019247135.1 Chloroflexota bacterium
CTGCCCGACGAACCCGAATTCCTGCGCGCCGACGCGGCCAGGGCTGATGGACTCCGCAGCGGCGTCATGCTGCCCCTGTACGTTGGACGCGAGGTCGTCGGCGTGCTGTCCTTCCACACGCGAGAATTCCGCCCCCAGGATCCAGACGTGCTCGCAACACTGGTTGGCATTGGCGGCCAGTTGGGGCAATTTCTGGAGCGCCGTCGAGCGGAGGAAACGCTGCGGCGCCAATCATTGCTGCTGGAGCTTGCTCCGGTCGCGATCACGGTGCGCGACTCGCAGCGGCGAATCCTGTACTGGAACCCCGCCGCGGAGGCGCTGTATGGATGGTCGTCGGCCGAAGCACTCGGCCAGATCAGCCATGAGCTACTTCAGGCGCGGTTTCCGGTTTCAATCGAAGCACACGAGGAAATTCTCGAACGTGAGGGAGGCTGGGAAGGGGAGCTCGTTCGGGTATGTCGTGACGGTCACGAGGTGACGGTCACCAGCCGCTGGCTCGTGGTGCGCAACGAACGCGGTGAAATGCAGACGCTGGAGGTCAGCACTGATATCAGCGGTCGCAAGCAGGCGGAGGCTGAACGGCTTCGTCTGCTGGAGTCCGAGAAAGCGGCTCGCGCAGAAGCCGAGGCTGCCATCCGCGCGCGCGACGACTTCGTGGCGATCCTGGCGCACGATCTGCGCAACCCGCTGACCGCCATCAAAGCCAACATCCAGATGTTGCATCGGAGGGTTGGGCGGGGCGATGTGCCCACTGCCGAGCAACTGGTACAGCGGCTCGAGCGGATCGAGTCGAGCATCGGCGCGCTCTCGGCTCAGGTGGATGAGCTACACGATGCGACGCGTCTCCACGCCGGCCAGCTGCTCGACTTGCGGCTGGAGCCAATGGACCTCGTCGACCTCGCGCGCGAGTGCGTGTTGCGGCATCAGCAGGTCTCGGAGCGACACATAGTGCGATTCGTGACCACCGAGTCCGAGCTTGTTGGTTGCTGGGACGCGGCGCGATTGGAACGCGTGCTGGCGAATCTCCTGTCGAACGCGATCAAGTACAGTCCAGCGGGAGGCGAGGTGGTGGTGGAGGTTCGCCGAGAGGCGGAGTGCGCCGCGGTCTGTGTCGCGGATAGGGGCCTCGGGATTCCGGCGCAGGACCTCGAGCACGTCTTCGAACGGTTTCGACGCGCGAGCAATGTGGGCGGGCTCATCGCCGGGTCTGGGCTGGGGCTGGCGGGTGCGCGTGAGATCGTGGAGCAGCACCATGGGTCGATCAGCGTGGAGAGCGAAGAGGGGCGCGGGAGCGTCTTTACGGTGAGGCTGCCGCTGGATGGCTGCTAGCGGGTAAATCTACGCTGCCGCTGCATGGCTGGTAGCGGCTAGATCCAGGCTGCCGCTGGATGGCTGCTGGCGGGTAAATCTACGCGGGCTGGCGCTCGTGCAGCCGGAGCAAGCAACTTCCAAGTTGAACAATCTGGAAGCAACAGCGACAGCCCGCGGAGTAGTGCCCGCGCTCGCGACACGCCGAGCGAGGAATCCAGTGCAGCCAGAGCGTTATGCGCGCGGGTGCGCAGTAGAATACGAGGCCACCGTGATTGCTCCTCACTATCTCGGGCTTGGCTTGCGCGGGCGGCCGCCGGTTTCTTCGCGACGGCCCGCGGCCAACCCTGGCGAGCGCTTCGCTCGGATGCTGGCGAACGGCGAGCGCCTCGTGCGCGAGCCGTTCAGAGGCATCACCACTGGCGGACAGGTCATCCCCAACCTGTTCCCCCTCGAGTCGACCGGCATCTCGACCGACGCGATCCGGCGTGCCGCGCTCGACTTCCTCGACACGCTCGACACATCGCAACGCCAGCAGGCGATGTTCGATGTCGCTTCAGATGCGTGGCGCCGCTGGTGGAATATCCACCCCTTCCTGATGCGCCATGGCGTGGTGCTCGAGCAGTTGAACGATCAGCAGCGTGAGGCCGGCCTGCGCCTGGTGGAGCAGACTCTGAGCGCGAGAGGCTTCCGCACCGCGCGCGACATCACGCGGTTGAATCACACCATCGGTGAAATCACCGGCAGCTGGACCGAATACGGCGAATGGGTGTATTTCATCAGCATCTTCGGTCAGCCATCCGAGGATGAGCCGTGGGGCTGGCAAATCGACGGCCACCACCTCATCGTCAACTGTGTCGTGATTGGCGACCAGGTGGTGATCACACCGGTGTTCATGGGCTCGGAGCCGGTGGTCGCCGAGACCGGTATCTACCGCGGCACGAGCGTGCTGCAAACTGAGCAGAACGAGGGGCTCGCATTCATCAACTCGCTGAGCGCCAGTCAGCGAGGCAAGGCGATTCTGTACGACTCAATATTCTCGACCGTATTGCCTCCCGAGCGCGGCGTTGGGTCGGACGGTCGGGTGCAGACGGCCGCCTTCCGCGACAACGCCATCATTCCGTACGAAGGCATTGGATCGGACGAGCTCACAGCTGGACAACGCGACCAGTTGCTTGAAATCGCGCGGCTGTACACGGCGAGGCTTCGCCCGGGCCACGCGGAGGTATGGCTGGAGAGCGTGCGCAAGCACCTGGATGAGACGCATTTCATGTGGATGGGCGGAACGGGCCCCACCGACGTGTTCTACTACCGCATCCAGAGTCCGGTTATTCTGATCGAGTTCGACCATCAGCCCGGGATCGCGTTCGACAGTAACGAACCCACGCGGTTGCACATCCACACCGTCGTGCGGACCCCGAACGGAAACGACTACGGGACGGATTATTTGCGCCAGCATCACGCGCGCTTCGCGCACGTCAACGGTCGACACGTAGCCCGGTGATCATCGACGTGCACGGCCACTACACCACCGCACCCAGAGGACTGATGGCGTACCGCGGCGCCCAGATCAGTCAGATGGGCAATCCGACAAAAGGCCGCCTCAGCGTCACCGACGACGAGATCCGCGAATCCATCGAACAGGGACAGCTGACGCTGCAACGTGAACGGGGTACCGACGTGGTGCTGTTCTCGCCGATCGCCGGCGCCATGGGACACCACTTCGGCAATGCACTGGTGAGTCGATACTGGACGGAGACGTGTAATGAGCTGATCCATCGCGCGTGTCAGCTGTTTCCCGACAACTTCATTGGCGTGTGTCAATTGCCGCAATCGCCAGGGGTGTCGCCCGCGAACTGCGTCCAGGAGCTCGAGCGCTGCGTGAACGAGTTTGGCTTCGTGGCATGCAACCTGAATCCAGACCCGGCCGGCGGCTACTGGACCGATCCGCCACTGACCGACCGCTACTGGTATCCGCTGTACGAAAAGATGGTCGAGCTGGACGTACCGGCGATGGTGCACGTGAGCGCCAGCTGCAATCCGAACTTTCAGTACACCGGTGCGCACTACATCAACGGCGACACGACCGTCTTCATGCAGTGCATCGAGAACCCGCAACTGTTCGAGGATTTTCCGACGCTCAGATTCGTCATCCCGCACGCGGGTGGCGCCGTTCCGTTCCACTGGGGGCGTTATCGAGGTCTGGCGATGGCGCGCGGCTTGCCCGAGCTCAAGGAATCATTGCTGAACAACATCTTCTTCGACACCTGCGTCTACTACCAACTGGGGATGGAGCTCCTGCTCAAGACGGTCGGCATCGAGAACGCGATCTTCGCCTCGGAAATGATTGGCGCGGTGCGCGACAAGGATCCGGAGACAGGGCGTTACTTCGACGATACGAAGGCGTACGTCGACGCCATCGAGTGGCTCACCGAATCGGACCGTGAAAAACTGTTCGAAAGAAATGCGCGCAAGGTCTACCCACGCCTCGACCGGGTGCTGGCGGCGCGCGCTACTGCTTGACCGCCCCGGCCACTCCTTCGATGAAGTAGCGTTGTAACAGCAGGAATACAATCGCCACTGGCATGATCGAGATGGTGGAAGCGGCCGCCATGCTCGACCAATCGGTCAGGTTCTCGCCCTGGAACGAATACACGCCTACCGCCAGCGTGCGCAGGCTGGGTTGGCTCAGCGTCAGCACGAGAGGAATGAGAAAGTCGTTCCAGCTGGCGATGAACTGCAGAATGATGGTCGTGGCGACAACCGGTTTCGACAACGGCAGGAAGATGCGCAAGAAGATTCGAAGAAACCCCGCGCCATCGACCAGAGCTGATTCTTCGAGCTCTTTTGGCAGCTGTCGGAAATAGCCCGCGAACAGCAGGATCATGATGATGTGCGCTGAGCCGCTCTCGGCCAGGATGATGCCCAGCAAGCTTCCGCTCAGGTGGAGCTTGTTGATCAGGTCGAAAATCGGAATGATCGTGTAGCCCTGAGGCAGGAACACGAGTAGTCCCAGCAGGCCGATGACCAGACGCTTGCCGGGAAAGCTGTAACGGCCGAGTACGTAGCCCATCATCGACGTCGTCACCAGCACGATGAGGACTCCACCGAACGAGACGGCGACCGTGTTCATGAAATAGCCGCCGATGTCGGCTTCCTCCCACGCGTACGCGAAGTTCTGCCAATGCCACTCGCTGGGGATGAGGCCCAGGCCCGCAAAAATTTCGTTGTTGGACTTCACCGACGCGGACATCATCCACAGGAACGGGTAGATCCAGATCAGGCAAACGACGCTGAGGATGACGTATGTAACCAGTCGACGCAGTTGGCCTGGCTTGAGCCTCCAGCCGCGCGTAGTGCCACCGGGCGCCGCGGTAGCCGCAACGCTCATGCAAGTCCGCGGCTGCTACCGCGCGCTTCGCCGCCGCGGAAGCGTCGGAAGGCGAGCACCTGAAAGATGGCGAGCACCATGATGCACAGGCCGAAGACCACACCCGCCGCCGAGGCGTAGCCGAGACGAGGCTGACCCATGTAGCCGGGCGTCGCGGCGAAGGCCGTGCGGTAGATGTACAACTCCATCGTCTCGGTCGAGAAGAATGGGCCGCCGTTGGTCAACGCCTGAATGAGGGCAAACACCTGCAGGTTGCCTACCGCCACGATCAACAGAATGACGACGCCGAATGGCGCCAACAGAGGTAGCGTGATCGAGCGCAGGATTCTCCACCAGCCCGCTCCATCGACTCGGGCGGCCTCGTACAGTACATCGGGAATGGTCTGCAGACCTGCCAGCCAGTAGACCATCGGTTGGCCGAACCACTTCCACACCGCGATAACCACGGCCGTGTACAGGGCCGTGTGGGGATCGCCGAGGAAATCGATCGGTCGCGAGGTGATGTGGAGGCTGGTCAACGCGGCATTGGCCGGCCCGTTATATGCGCTGAAAACGAAGCTCATGACGATCGACATAATCGCTGTCGTCGTGACCACCGGGATGAAGAAGAGTGTGCGATAGATCGGCGCGAGCTTCAGCGCGCGGTCGTTGAGAATGACCGCGACGACGAGCGACAGGCCCAGCTCCAGCGGCACACTGGTGACCATGAATACGACGGACCGGCCGAATGCGCCCCAGAAATACTGGTCGTGGATGAGCTCGACGTAATTCCGGACACCGATGTAGTACATCGTGCTGTTGATGCCGGTCCAATCGAACAACGAGAAATACCAGGACGCGACGGTTGGATACAGCGAGAACATGGCCGTCAAGACGAGTGACGGCAGCATGAACAGGTAGCACCAGCGGCTCGCCCAGATTTCGCGCAGGAGTACCCAGCGGGACCCGGCGAGTCCGCCGAGGCCGCCGCGTCGCGCAGAAATTGCGCGCGCGCTCACTTCCTGTACAGACTCGTGTAATCCTGGGACGGATCCCAGTCAGAAAAGACGAAGTCATCACGCGAAACCTTGGCGCCGCGCGATTGCGCCGTCTTGATCGCGTCATCCAGTGCCGCGTTCATGCGGTCCTGGAGACTCGTCATTGTCTGCTTGACATCCTGCAAGTCGCCAGTGAACAGACCTACCAGTGTGTCGTTGTAGTTCGGCGTTGGCTGCTGGAAAGCCTCGAAGACCTTGAAGACATCCGGATTCTTGACAGATGGATCCGGCCGGAGCCGAGTGTAGTCCGCGGCCAGCTTCGCGGCTTTGGCGGACAGCGGGTCCAACTGTGCTTTTGCCAGAGCCTCCGGGAAGGCAGCCGGATCGCCGGCCGGATCGAAGTGGGCCCATGCTGTCTGACCGTCGACCGTGCCCAGGTACGCGAACATGTCGCCGACGACTGATCCGAGCTGGGTCGACGAAGCGTAATACCAGGTATTCGATCCACCAGGACCGTACGTCAGCGGCCAGATGTGATTCGGGTCCTTCTGCGGGGCGAGACTCACTCCCAGGTGAAAATCCGCCGAGGCAGTGGTCCAGATTGGAATATTCCATGGACCTTGCAGGATCATCGCAGCGAGCCCTTGCGGCATTCGACCGCGGGCTCCAGGCGCATCCAGGCTCACCGAGCCCGGGAAGATGCTGCCGTCACTCTTGATGGCCAGCAACAGCTCGACCGCCGAGACGAACTCGTCCGAGGTGAAGTTGAACTGACCCGTGAGATGGTTGAATTCACCGCCGTTGCTGCCGACCGGAATCACGCCTCCGTGTGCGCCGGCCATTTCCGCGAGCGTGTCGATGAAGCCCGTCAGCTGTCCGGATTGAGCGATCCCGATGATCAAACCGTAATACTTACCAGCACCCTGATCGGTGCATTTCTTGCACGCGGCCCGGAACTCATCCCACGTGAGCGGTTTCGAGCTCGGGTCGTAGCCCGCTTGCTGAAGATGATCCTGGTTGTAGAGCAGCAAATTGTTGATGCGCTTGTTCGACGTGAACGGATACCCGTAGGTCTTGCCACCGAAGTCAGTTACGCCGGCTGCAAACATACCTGCCGGGAAGCGCCCCTTCACGTCCGCCCAGTTCGGCACAATATCGTCGAGCGCGCCGATCCAGCCATTCGCTTCGGCCTGCGCGGCGGTGATGGTGGGCGGGAGCTGGAACACGTCGGGCGCGGTGCCGTTTCGGAACCCGAGCGTCACGACCTGGGTGATCTCGTTCCAATTCGTGCCGTCGTACTGGACCTGGATGTTGGGATGCCGCGTCGTGTAGGCGGGGAAGAAGGCCTTGAAGAAGTTGGCCTTGACGTCGCCGCTGTCCATCCAACGCAGCGTGACCTGACTGCTCGGCAGCTGCGCTCCGGTGTCGACGATGTTCCAGTTGACTGCGCTGGATCCACTCGCGGCGGGCGTGCCAGAGGTCGCAGCTGTCGTCGTAGTTGCGCCACTGCTCGTGCTGGTGGTCGTGGTTGCGTTCGGGGCCGTTGCGGCCCCAGAGGAGTTGTTGTTGGCGGGCGTGCTGCGGCCGAAGCCACCGCAGGCGGTAAGTAGCATGGAACTGCCGCCGATGCCAGCGAGCCGAAGCAAGGCACGTCGGCTCAGCGAGAGATCCCCAGGACTTGACATAGGGCCACCTCCAATTGTTTCGTTTGTAGAACGAATGAACCTACCTGTCAACGCCGCGCGTGCCGCCCGACTCAACCGCGTGCTCATCCTCGAAGCCACGCAGCGCACCCGGGCCATCAAGCGTACGTGGTCGGCATGATGGAGGCCCTCAATATCGCGATTCTCGGCGCAGGCGATATGGCCGGACGGCACGCGCGGGCATGGTCGAACATCGGACATCGCGTCGTGTCCGTAACGGACATCGACCGCGCGCGCGCCAACGACCTGGCTGAGCATTACGGTGCACGCGCCTATGCCGATTTTCGTGAAGCCGTTGCCGATCCGGGGACGGATGTCATCTCGATTTGTCTTCCGCTCGCGCTCCACGCCAAGGCGACAATTTCCGCGGCCAATCACCACAAGCACGTCATCACTGAAAAACCCCTGTGTCGTACGTTCTCAGAGGCCGATGCGATGGAACGCGCAGTGCAGGCCGCGGGCGTACACTTCGCGTTCGGGCTTCAACGCAATCTCGCCGAAGGAGTGGGTCTGCTGCGGACCTGGGCGGCGGAGGGCCGCTTCGGACGGCCGATGCTCTTCAGCTCCGACCTGTTGATGGAGGTGCGCCCGAAGCGACTCATGCATGACCGGGAGGGCAACAACGGGCCGTTGACGGACACAGGCTGCCATTACTACATGTTGTGGCAGACGGTGTTTCGTTCGCGGCCGAAGATCGCGTACGCGCAAGGCCGGATTCTCGCGAGCGAGCGGCCGGAGCTGCGGCACATCCGACAGCTTGCGATCGATACAGCCGTCGTCATGCTCGAGTTCGAGTCCGGCGATATCGGCACATTCACTGTGTCGTGGGGACTTGCGGCGGGCTTTCAGCTCAAAGGCCGCGCAGATCGAATCGTGGGTCCGCGCGGCGGAGCAGAAGGCGCGGTCAACGGCGGATTGATGTCGTACGAAGGCGATCGCGTCGAGGAAGTCAAGATCCAAACGCGCGATTTGCATGAACTGGAATTGGCTCTCTTTGCGGACGCGATCCGTGGTGGAGCGCCATTTCCGACTGGCTTCCGCGAGGGCCGCCAGATGCTTGCCGTGACTGACGCCATTCTGCGTTCGGTGGATAGTGGGCAGCCGGTGCCCGTGGTGTACGACGATTGACGTGAAGCTGAGCTGTCTGGACGCGATGCTCGGCGAAGTGCCGCTGTCGGAACGGTTCGCTCGCGCCAGGGACGCCGGGTTCGACGGCATTGACCTGCGTGGGGACGAAGTGAGTGGGGTGCTGAGCGTCGCGCGAGCGCTCGCGGATCAATTCCAGGTGGAAATCCCGACGGTGTACGGTCGATTGCGCGTGCCCTTAGTTGCCGCGACAGCCGCCGAACGCACTCGAGCAATGGATATCGTGCGCGAACGACTGCGATGTGCGTCCGCGCTCGGCGCCAGCGCATTGATCGTCGTGCCAGTTTTCGGTGAGCCGCGCTTTTCGTTCGATTGGCCGGGCGGTATCGACGCGGTCGAGCTGGCGTTGCTGGCGGTCGAACTCAAGGAGCTGGCGACGGATGCGGCCGCGTGCGAGGTGGCAATCCTGCTCGAGCCGCTGAACCGTCAAGAAACGCACCTTCTTCGCTCGCCGGCTGCCACGGCCGACTTCGTGCGTCGCATCGATAATCCGTGGGTAGCGGCGATGGCTGACACGTACCACATGGACCTCGAACATCAGGACGCCGTCGCGGAACTTCGCCACGCGGGCGACCAGCTGCGGCTCATGCACCTCTCCGACCGCCACCGCCGCCTGCCAGGCGCCGGCGGCATCGATTTTCCCACGATCATAAGGGCACTTCGCACCCAGGACTACCGCGGCTACCTGGGCTTCGAATGCAGAGGTACGTTCGAGGTGGACGATCTCAAAGAGAGCGTCAGCTACGTGCGGAGTCTGATGTGATCAAGATCGGTTGCGGCCAGATTACCTGGCGCGGCGTGCCCGAAAGCCAGGTTCTGGATGACATTGCGCGAGCTGGCTACGCCGGTTCGCCGCCGCGACTGAACATCGACCGCTCGGCAGCTGACACCGTCAGTTTCTATCAGCAGTACGGTCTGGAGCCGGCGCCATGCTATTTTTCGGCGCCGTTCTGGCGCGCCGACCAGTGCGACAACATCGTGGAGGCTGCCAATCGTGCGGCGCGGTTTGTCCGTGACATCGGTTGCACTGAAATGTACGTTGCCGCGGCTGGCGACTATACGGCCCGAAATGGTCGCTCACGCCGCGACGCGTCCGGCCACGTCAAGCCAGACGACAGTCTGACGGACGATGAATGGCGCACCTTCGCGGACACCCTGAATGCAGTTGCTGCGGCCTCACTGCGAGAGGGTGTCTCCGCGTGCTTTCACAACCACGTCGGCACAGTCATCGAGGTCGAAGACGAAGTCGAGCGCCTGCTCGAGATGACTGATCCCGAGATGGTGTTTCTCGGTCCCGACACCGGCCACCTGGCCTGGGCCGGCGTGGACGTCCTCGATTTCTGCAGACGGTATCTGGGACGCATCAAGACGATGCACCTCAAGGATATCGACGGGTCGGTGCGTGCTCGCGGAGCGGATGCTCAGTGGAGCTACACGGAGTTCGTGGATGACGGGATCTTTGTCGAGCTCGGCGAAGGCTGCGTTGATTTCCGTTCCATCATGTCGATGCTCGCTATGCTCGGCGGATTCACTGGCTGGTTGATCGTCGAAACGGACGTGACGCAAAAGCCGAGCGCATTCGAGAGCGCGCGGGTCAGTCGCGCGTATCTCCACGGCCTGGGCGTGTAATGGAAATCGGCCTGTATCACTCCTGTTTGATGGAGTGGGACCTGGATCGGCTGTTCAGTTGGGCACGCACGACGGGCTACCGCGCCCTCGAGCTGCACGGCGGCCCGCGTTTCCGTCACGTGGATTGGAGCGCGATCGCCGCTGGCCGCGTCAACCCCGTCCTGGACGCGCAAGAAAAGTACAACGTGCGTGTCGTAGGTTTGATGTACGGCGCGCTGATTTTTTTCTCGGCCGACACAGCCGAGCGCGATTCCGCGTTCGAACGTCTGGAAACATTGCTGCATGCGGCGCGGCGCGCGCGCGTGCCACTCGTGTCGACGTTTACCGGTCGCGATCCGACTTTGACGCTCGACGAGAACCTGGAGCGTTCGGCTGATTCACTGCGCCGCATCGCTGATCTGGCCGAACGGCACGAAGTGGATGTGGCATTCGAGAACTGCCCCATGTTCCACGTCTGGCCGTGGGTACACAATGTCGCGGTCTCGCCCGCGATGTGGCGTCGAATTTTCGAAATCGTGCCCACACCGCGCATGGGATTGAACTTCGATCCGTCACATCTCGGCTGGCAAGGGATCGATACGCTTGCCGCGCTGGGCGACTTCCGCGACCGCATCAAACTGGTCCAGGCGAAGGACACTGAAATACTGCCCGATGTTCAGCGCGAGGAGGGCATGCTCAGCTTGCGCTGGTGGCGGCACCGCATTCCGGGCGAAGGCAGTATTGACTGGGCCGCCTTCTTCGCGCGTCTGCGGGAGGTTGGCTACGACTCCGTGGTGAGCATCGAGCACGAGGACCCGGTGTACGAAGGCTCGGACGAGCGGGTGCTGGAGGGGCTGGCGCGCACGCGGGCGCACCTGGAGCAGTTTCTCTAGGGCCGCACTAGCGCAAGCATGATCTCGCGGGCTGACGCGCGGGCTTCCAGATCGTTCAACTTACAACTTGATAGCTCTGGCTCGTGCAGGCATGCGAGTCTCAGTCAATCGCGTCGAGGGCCGCTCCGACTGCACCGTCGTGTGCCGCGGGCAATTGTTCCAGGCCTTCGAACAGGAACTGGTTGACCGCAATCAGCGCCTGGTCCAGTTGCGCGCGACCCTTCTTGGTGATGCGGTAATACCGTCGCCGCTTGCCTTTGACCGTCTTTCCCTTGCTCTTGAGCCAGCCCGCCTTTTCGAGGTCGTGCAGCAGCGGATACAGCGTTCCCGGACCGACGCGGTGGCCCGCGGCCATCAGATCGTCGCTGAGTTCTACGCCCGACGTCGGCCCGCGCTGAGCGGCGCGCAGGATGCGCAGCCGCACCAGACCCTGGATGATGTCACGTCGCAGGTTGACCATTGGTCGTCGATATCGTAGAAATGATATCAATAATCTCGTACCCTGTTGCGCGAGACAGGTTGTCTGAGATGCCAACTGACGTTGAATTCGCCCTGCGCATGCTGGTTGCCGCCCTGCTATCGGGCATCGTCGGCCTGGAGCGCGAGCGCGGCGACCGCGCGGCCGGTCTGCGGACGCATGCTCTGGTTGGGCTGGGCGCGTGCCTGGTCATGCTCGTATCGGCGTTCGGCTTTCAGGACTGGCATTTCTCCCAGGGCGCACTCGATCCGTCGCGCATCGCGGCGCAAGTCGTCAGTGGCATCGGTTTCCTCGGCGCCGGGGTCATTATTTTTCAGCGCGATCGGGAGGTGGTGCGCGGGCTGACCACCGCCGCCAGTGTGTGGGTGGTGGCCGCGATCGGATTGGCTGTAGGCGGCGGCATGTATATCACTGCCACGATCGGCACTGGGATCACCCTGCTCATCCTCGCCGGGCTCAAACCACTCGAACGCAGCGTGGCTCGGCGTCGTACCAGCACAGCCAATACGCGCCTCGGCCTGGAACTCGACGCAGCCGTCCTGCCCGTTCGGGACGTCGTCGCCAGCGTCCAGCAGCTCGGTCTGCAGGTGCGT
>JAFAPL010000545.1 GCA_019247135.1 Chloroflexota bacterium
TCGCCCATGTGTTTGCCGCAGTTGGCGCCGTGGAGGATGTTCAAGCCCTCCGCGTACGCGGCCATGACGCCGTACTCGATGCCGTTGTGAACCATCTTCACGAAATGGCCGGCGCCATTCGGTCCGCAATGCAGATAGCCGTCCTCCGCGGTACTCGGCGCGGCTTTATCGCGACCCGGAGTTCGAGTTGCCGCGTCGATGCCTGGCGCCAGCGCCGCGAAAATCGGGTCGAGCCGCTGCACGACTTCTGGCTCGCCTCCGATCATCAGGCAATAGCCGCGCTCCAGACCCCAGGTGCCGCCGCTCGTACCAACATCGACGTAGTGGATGCCGTGCTCCTTGAGTTGAGCCGCGCGCCGAATGTCGTCGCGATAGTACGAGTTGCCGCCGTCAATGAGGATGTCACCTTGTTGCAGCAGGGGCGTCAGCGACCCGATCTCCTTGTCGAGCAAACCCGCCGGCAGCATGAGCCAGACCGCGCGCGGCGGCCTCAGTTGGCCGACGAAATCCTCGAGGGATGAGCTTCCGACGGCTCCGTGCTCGGTGAGTGTCTTGACGGCATCTGGGTGAATGTCGAAGACGACGCATTCGTGGCCTGCGCGCAACAGACGCTGCGTCATATTGGCGCCCATGCGCCCGAGTCCGATCATGCCGAGTTGCATGCGATCATGTTCAGTGTAATCCGCACGTGCGCGTGAGGCTGACCTGGTGACGGTGCAAGAGGAACGCGAAGACACAGGTGCACGCGGCATTCGTGAGGGTTGGGGGCCGGCGAGTTCGAGATCACGTCCGAGACGATCGCGCGGCATCCACTGAAGCGGACGCTGCGAGGCATCCGCCATCTCGTGATTGGCGACCCGCTCACGAGCGGGCGTGAGAAACCCGAGCGGCTGACGTGGATGACCGCGCTGGCCGTCCTCGGCGCTGACATTCTGGCGTCCTCTGTCTACGGACCCGAAGAGATGATCCGCGTCCTCGTCGAAGCGGGGCCGGGTGCCGCCGCGGGCTTCGTGCTGCCACTGGCCGTGGCCATCGTCGTGCTGCTTGCAATCTGGCGATCTCGTACTGGCAGACGATCGGCGCGTACCCGGGCGGCGCAGGCGGTTACATCGTCGCCCGCGCGAACCTGGGACGTCTGGCGGCTGTGACCAGTGCCTCGGCTCTGCTGCTCGATTACACCCTGGACGTCTCGGTGTCCGTCGCTTCAGGCGTTCAGTCGGCGACCTCGGCCCTGCCGTTCCTCGGCCCATGGCATGTGCCACTGGCGCTGATCGCGCTCGCGTTGATCATGATCGCCAACTTGCGCGGAATTCGGACGGCCGGCATCCTCTTTTCTCTTCCGATCTACGGCTACATCTTCGGGTCTGCGGCCGTCATCGTGTATGGCCTGACCAGATGGGCCGGCGGCTCCCTCCCACCATATACGCCACCACCCGCAGCACAGGATCTGCTCAGCCAGCCAGCGGCGGCGCTCGGCCTGCTGTTGATCCTGCGCGCGTTTTCGTCGGGCGCGGTGGCGTTGACGGGAATCGAGGCCGTGTCGAACGGCGTGCCGTACTACAAGGAACCGGAGGTCCAGAATGCGCACCGTTGGCTCGTCGCACTCGCCATCAGCTTCGGCGCGCTCTTTATCGGGATCAGCTTTCTCGCAGCCCGGATCGGCATCGTGCCCGATCCGACCGAGACCGAGACGCTCCACAGCCAGTTGACGCGGACCCTGGTCGGGACAGGCCCGGCGCATACGCTGCTGCAGGTTTGCGCGTTGCTGTTGCTGATCCTGGCTGCTGACACCGGCTTCGCCGACTTCCCGCGTTTGCTCTCGCTGCTGGCGCGCGATGGCTACCTGCCACATGCGTTCGCCGAACGCGGAGCGCGCCTCGCCTTCAGCAACGGAGTCGTCGCGGTCGCCGTGATCTCCGCCGTGTTGATCGTCCTGCCCGTGCTGATCCTCACCTTCCGCTCCCTGGGTCTGCACCATGAACGGCTGGCGCAGCGCGTCAGCGTCGCTTCTAGCGCGGATGGGCAAGACGTGTTGTCCGCGCCGTTGTCGCACTACGGGATCATCTCCGTTGAGGAGATCGACAAGGTCGTGCTCCAGACCGTCGCATACGCGCGCAGGGCCGGCGGCCACGTCGAAGCAGTCCATTGCACGGATGACTCGGAGGCGGCCGAGAAGCTGCGCTCTCGTTGGGACGCGCTCGACAGCGGTATTCCGCTGATTATTCTCAACTCACCATATCGGGCAACGGCTGGCGCGCTCGAGCGCTACCTGGACTTCGTGCAGGAACGGGAGCCGCCGGAGACCTTCATCACGCTCATGCTGCCCGAGGTTCTTCCAACGCAGTGGTGGCACCCATTGCTGCACAACTACTTCGCCTGGCAAATGAAGTTCCGCTTATTGTTCCGTCCGCGCACCGCGGTCACGAGCGTGCCTTACTCAGTCCGCGACTGAGATATAGAATGGGCGGCGCAAAGGGGGCTGCGGAAAATGGGCACTCGAATGCGCATCGTCGTCGCCGGTCTGTTCGTCGCCATTGTGCCGTTTGCTGGCACGGCTCACGCGGACACTCTGGAATCGGCCAATGCCGCCGTGACTGGGGTGAGGGCCAACTGGGTCAATGATCTCGCGCGGTGCAGACTGGCTGCCATGGGCGTCGCGGTACCCGGGAATGTGGCGTTCAGCCAACCAACGCCTGCCGGACTCTTCAACGACTGCATGCCACTGCCAGGCGCCAGTTCGGCGGGGTCGACAAGCACGCAGGCGATCGGTGCGGCGGGTTGCCTATCGACGCTGACGAAGTTCCAGCAGAACATCGTCAATGAGTGGGCCATCTCGGTTCAAAAGGCGAACGCTAACAAGACGCCAGAGCCTGCCATGCCATCGGAGGTCATGGCGTTGATTGGCGCCTGTTAGCGACAATTCATCGGCCGCCCGACACTGAATCGCGTTGGACGCCCGGCGCGGCGGCTTCGGCGCACTGGTGCTTTAGCGGCTTAGCTACTTTCAGGGGCGCCTCGGGGCGCGTGGTATGGTCGGTCCGCGGAGGACCACGGGCGCAGGCATGGACACCTCGACCAGGCGCTGGCCTCGCCAGCCGGCTCGCCAGCCGGCTCGCCCGCCAGCGCGAGCCTGGCAGCGTCCCGCTGAGCTGCCGGTTGGCACCGTCACGTTCGTCTTGAGCGACGTGGTCGGCAGTACCCGCCTGTGGGAACAGTACCCCGAGCAGATGCGCCTGACGCTCGCTCGACACGACGAGATGTTCGAGGAGCGCGTCGCCCAACGCGCCGGCGTTGTGGTCCGCCCGCGCGGCGAAGGCGACAGTCGATTCGCCGTCTTCGCCCGCGCCTCGGACGCGCTGACCGCCGCGAGCGAAATTCAGCGTGCCTTCCACACCGAAGCGTGGGCACTCCCGGAGCGATTCGCCATACGCATGGCGCTCCACACGGGCGAAGCGGACCTGCGCGAAGGCGACTACTACGGCACCGCCGTGAATCGCTGTGCCAGGCTACGTGACATCGCCCACGGCGGTCAGATCATCATGTCTTCCGTCACCGCCAGCCTGGCGCGCGAGCGCCTGCCGCAGCGAACCGCGCTACGCTCACTGGGCAGACACCGCCTGCGCGACTTGCCGGAGCCAGACGAGGTCTTCCAGCTTCTGCACGCGGACCTACCGGCGGATTTTCCACCGCTGAAGTCGCTCAGCGCCGCGCCACACAATCTGCCGCTCCAGCTGACCAGCTTCGTCGGTCGGGATAACGACGTGCGCCAGCTTCGAGAGCACCTGACACAGCAGGAAGTACGCCTGCTGACGCTCACCGGTGCAGCCGGCACGGGCAAAACCCGTCTCGCCCTCCACGTTGCGGAGGAGATGCTCGGAGAATTCCCGTACGGCGTGTTCTTCGTTCCGCTGGCTCCGCTGAGTGATCCAGACCTGCTGGCGTCCACGATCGGCGAGTCCGTCGGAGTCCGCGAAGTCGCTGGACAGACCCTGCTCCACACGCTCAAAGATGCGCTCCGCTCCCAGTCGGTGCTGCTGATTCTGGATAATTTTGAGCACGTCATCGAGCATGCGCGCGAGCTGGGTGAACTGCTGTCTGGATGTCCATCCTTGAAGATGCTGGTGACCAGTCGCGAGGTGCTCCACCTCTCAGGCGAGCACATATTGGTCGTCCCGGCGATGGCAATTCCAGATCCGCAGGTGACCCTCTCGACGGAGCAGTTGGCGCAATTCGACGGAGTCCAGCTGTTCATCGAACGAGCGCGCGCCGCCAAACCGAACTTCGCCTTGACCCCGCAGAACGGGCGAGTGATCGCCGAGATCTGCGCCCGACTCGACGGCCTGCCGCTTGCGATCGAGCTCGCGGCGGCGCGCGTCAAACTCCTGCCGCCCGAGGCGCTGCTGGAACGGCTCAGCTTGACGTACGACCAGCGACAAACACTCTTGACCGGCGGTGCATCGGACCTGCCGATTCGTCACCAGGCATTGCACAGCGCCATCGACTGGAGTTTCTCATTACTCCGTCCATCTGAACAACGTTTGTTTTCGCATCTGGCCGTCTTCAGCGGCGGTTTCTCCCTGGAGGCCGCCGAGGCCCTGTGCTCGTCAGATCCGGAGCTTGCCAACGGGGTCCTCGACGGTATCGCGTCGCTGATCGACAAGAGCTTGCTGAACCAGGAGGAGGAGGAAATCCGCGAGCCGCGTTACCGCATGTTAGACACGATCCGTGAGTATGCGCTGGCCCAGTTGCAAGCGACGGGCGAACTGGACCAGGCGCAACGCTGTCTGGCGGAGCACCTCGTGGTCGTTGCGGAGCGTGCGGAGCCAGAGCTGACCGGCCCGGAGCAAGCGAGCTGGCTGGATGGCCTGGAGCGCGAGCATGACAACATCCGCGGGGCACTGCAATGGTGCTCTGAATCCGGCGCCGCGGACCTCGCCCTTCGCCTGGCCGGCGCACTGTGGCGATTCTGGTCGACGCGCGGCTACGTGGGTGAGGGCCTGCGCTGGCTGGAGGCGGCCATCTCGAGCTCCGACGCGCCAGACCCGCTCGTGCTCGCCAAGGCGTTGAACGGAGCCGCCAATCTCGCGCGTGAGCAGGGCGATTACGATCGCGCACTCCGCTTGCACGAGGAGAGTCTGGCGCTCGCGCGCGACCACGGCGATGCACGAGCGATGGCGGAGGGCTTGAACAACCTGGGTCTGATTGCGCTGTACCAGGGGCAGCACGAGCGCGCGCAGCAACTGTGCGAGGACGGCCTCGAGCTGTTTCGGACCATCGAGGACAAGGGTGGCGTCGCGGCGGCCTTGAACAATCTGGGCAATGTCGCGCGGGAGCGCGGTCGGTCAGATGCTGCCGCTGCATTGCACAAAGAGTCCCTCGCGCTGCGGCGTGCAGTCGGTGACAAACGCGGGATCGCGCTGTCGTTGAACAATCTTGCCAACGTCGTGCTGAATCAAGGTGACTACTGGCGCGCGGCGGCGCTCCACCAGGAAAGCCTGGCGCTGCGCCGCGAGCTGGGAGACCGCGCCGGAGTGGCGACGTCGCTGAACAATCTGGGTAATGTGGCCCGGGTGCAGGGTGATTTTCTTGCCGCTCGCGGCTTTTACGAAGAGAGCCTGGCGGTCCGGCGCGACCTCGGCGATAAACGTCGTGTCGCGGCTGCGCTGATCAACCTGGGTATCGTGGAGCGAGAACGCGGTGAGCGCGATCGGGCCGCCATGCTGTTGCGCGACAGCCTCTTGCTGCGCCGCGAGCTGGGTGACGAGCAGGGGATGCACGCGGCACTCGACAACCTGCGTCGGCTGGCAGTCAATCAGACGGATTTCGCGGCGCGTGTGTTTCACCAGGCAATGCTGGAGTGGCGACGCGAACAGGGCGACCGCGCGGGCATCGTCGCGGCACTGAGCAACCTGGCAAACGTGGCCCGTGTGCAGGGCGACGTGTCTGGCGCACGAGCATGCTTCGAAGAGAGTCTTGCGCTGCGGCGCGAGATGGGCGACCGACGCGGCGCGGCTCTCGTCCTCGGGCAGCTGGGCAGTCTGGCGCTGGACCAGGGCGAGGTCGAACGCGCGATCCAGCTGCTCCAGCAGGCGCTTGGCCTGCACGAGCAGCTCGGGGATACGCTCGGCGCGGCGACAGCGCTCAAGTCGCTGGCGCGCGCCTTTGAAGCACAGGGCTCCGCTGCGGAGGCCCGCGCGGCCTACGCCAACGCCCTGGCGCTCTATCAACACCTTGGCGACCGCCGCAACGTGGCCGCCTGCGAGGCCGCCATCGCCGCGTTCGCCACGTAACTCAACTTGCAAGTTGAACGATCCGGGCGCACCAGCGCCAGCCCGCTGCGGCGCGACCAGCCAGAGTCCTCAACTTTGCAAGTTGAACAATCGGCAAGCCCCAGCGCCAGCCCGCAAAGTCAGCTCACGCGCTCTACCAGCCAGAGTCCTCAACTTTGTAAGTTGAACAATCGGCAAGCCCCAGCGCCAGCCCGCAAACTCAGCTCACGCGCCTCTACCAGCGCGGGCTGCCGCTCCACCAGCCAGAGGCGTCTATGGGTGCGCTACTCCGCGGGCACACCCACCGCCAGCAGCAGTCCGTTCTGCTTGATCGCAGGACTGGTCACCGTGAACAGAATCACGCCATCCGCGGGCGCCGTAACGTCCGCCAGGTGTTCGCCGTGCAGCGTGATCATCTCACCCACCTTCTGCCCCGCCGAAACACGATCGCCCGGTGCAACGCCGCACAGGAATACGCCTTCGTGCTCCGACCGGAGCCACTCGTTGCGCGCCAGCAAGCGCGGCCTGGCGACCTGACGCGGGGCCGCGTCCGTCAGGATGCCGAGCGACCGCCAGATGTTGAGCACACCCTCCACATGGCGCTGAACTGCGTCCTCTTCGACCAGTCCGCGCCCGCCGGACTCGGCCAGGATGGCGGGCACTCCACGCTGGGCGGCCGCGCCGTACAGCATGCCCGCGCGGTCACCCGACGCGACCGCCTGCGCCACCCAGCGTGCCCCGCCGTGGGCGTCGAGCATCTCGCGCGACTTGTCGTCGATGTCCGCGTTACCCGTCACCTGGTAGCCAAGGAATGGCTCGAGGGCCTCCACCATGTCGCCCGCGTGCATGTCTATGGCGCGATCGAAGTGGACGATGATGTCCTCGAGCATGTGGTGCGCGAAGCGCTCGCTCCAGGTTCCGTCGGCGCGGCCAGGGAAGGCGCGGTTCAGATTCTGGCCGTCCTCCGGGTTGACGTACACGCTGCGTTCGTAGAACCCGGGCTGGTTGAGCAGCGGAATAACGACGACCGTGCCGTTGATATACTGGGCATCGAGCATTTTCCCCAGGCGGATCGCCGCGAGTGTGCCGGTGTACTCGGCGGCATGGATACCGGCGGTGAGCAGAAATTTCAGACCACCACCCGGTCGTAAGCCGACGGCCGCGAAATACGGCCACTGATATTTGCCAAGAAGCGGATCGTCGAAGGTGAACGAGCTGGCCAGGACGTTGCCCGGTTCAGGCAGGCCAATCGGCCCGATCTGTTGCGCCATCGGCCCCAGGCTACCCCGACCGCGACGAAGTCAGCATCTGGCACGAGTGGGCGCCAGCCCGCGTGAGTCACGACTGCCTGCGTCAGCCCGCCGGAGTAACGACCAGTGAGCGCCAGCCCGCCGGAGTAACGACTAGTGGCCTCAGCCCGCCGCAGTAACGACTGGTGCGGCCAGCACGCCGGAGTAGCGACTGGTGCTACCAGCACGCCGGAGTAGCGACTGGTGCGGCCAGCACGCCGTAACGACTCGTGCCGCCAGCACGCCGGAGTAGGGACTGGTGGCGTCAGCCGAGCACCGGCACCTCGAGCGCCCGCAACGCATTGTTGATCTCTACGACGTCCGTCCGTAGCAGCTCATCCAGCGTCCGCACTGCGTGCGACAACTGTGCGGAGAACATCGCGAACACCTCGCGCGACGACTGCGTCGGCGCCGCATCCGCCGAACCAACGACCGCCGCAAGCGCGGCGAGCTTCGCGTTCAACTGAATGGGGTTTGCATACGTCAGGCCCGGCGCGCGCTGGATCAGCTCAGCTTCAACCGAAGCCAGGCGTTCGTCCAGCGCAAGCAGGTCGTCCGTCATCGGACTCACGTCATCGCGTTCCATCAACTGCTTGACGGTTTGCCGCACGCGCGTAATCCGGTTGCAAGCAGCATGTGTTTCGGACAGCGCGTCGCGAATCTGCACCAGCAGCTCGAACTGTGACTGCAAATCCGCGTGGGAAACATCTACGCGCGGGTCGGCCAGCAGCTCGAATTCCTTCGTCAGCACCGTCTGGCCAGCCGTCAGACGGAGCTGGTACACGCCAGGCGGTGCGAGCGGGCCGGCGGCCCCCGACTCCTCCCAGAACGTGGCGCCCTCGACGCGCTCCGGGGCTGGGTAGCGCATGTCCCACATGACGCGGTGCACGCCGGCCATCGTCGCCACGTCGTCCAGAACGGCGATGACTGCGCCGCTGCGATCCAGCACTTCCAGCTTCGCTGACGCGTCTTCGCGCAATTGATAGGTGAGGAACACGCCGTCGGGTGGATTCGCGCCTGCGTCCAACAGTGCTTCGCCTTGATTTTCGTTGGAGTACGTGATGTGGACCGGGCCGACCAGTCGCGAATTCTTGCCCTCGGCCCGAGGCAGACTGAATCCCGAGAACGCACGGAAGCGGATCGCCGCGCGTGGTTTGAACAGGTGAACCGGACCCGACCCGACCGTCTCGTGAAGTGGTGTCACATCGTCGAAGATCCAGAACGAGCGACCGTGCGTTGCGACCACCAGGTCGCCATTCTTGACCACCAGGTCGTGAATCGGCGTGACTGGCAGATTCGATTGCAGTCGTTCCCAATGCGCGCCCGCGTCGTGAGACACGTACACGCCCGTTTCGGTGCCGCAGTACAGCAGCCCGCGCCGATCCGGATCTTCGCGGATCACGCGTGTGAAGTCATCCGTGTCAATGCCATCGACGATCGCCGTCCACGACGCTCCGTGGTCGGTCGTGCGAAACAGGTATGGTGCGAAGTCGTCCAGCTTGTATCGCGTTGCAGCAACATACGCGGTACCCGCGTGGTGGGGCGACGGTTCGATTGTGCTGAACAACGCCGACTCCGGAAGCGCTCGCGGCGTGACGTTCTGCCACTGTGTACCGCCGTCTCGAGAGACGTGTAGCAGCCCGTCATCGGAGCCAGCCCATAAGATGTTCGAATCCAGCGGAGATTCCGCGAACGCAAATATGGTTGCGTAGTACTCCGTGCTGACGTTGTCCTTGTGGAGTGGTCCGCCCGACGGTTCGAGTGTTCGCGGATCGGCCCGGGTCAGGTCGGGACTGATCGTCTGCCACGTGGAACCTCCGTCCCGAGTCCGATGCACGTATTGAGAGGTGGCGTACAGCACGTCCGGTGAATGGCGGGACGCGACAACCGGAAAGGTCCACTGGAAGCGATATTTCAGCTCGCCCGCGCCCCAACCCATCGGGTCATCGGGCCAGACGGAGATGTCGCGGATCTGTCCCGTGCGGTGGTCGTAGCACGTGAGATGACCGCCGAAGCTGCCAGCGTAGACCGTGTTCGGGTCTCCCATGCGGACCGCGACGTGCCCGCTCTCGCCGCCACCAACCGAATACCAGTCGGCGGCGGTGATCGCGGCGTTGTCGGACCGACTCGGCACGCTCAACGTATTGATGTCCTGCTGGGCACCGTAGACGCGGTAGGGCACCTGATCATCGGCGACCACGTGATAGAACTGTGCGGTCGGCTGGTTGTACTGGGATGACCAGGTCGCGCCGCCGTTGAAGCTGACGCACGCGCCGCCGTCGTTGCCCTCGATGATGCGGTGCGGATTGCGCGGGTCGATCCACAGGTCGTGCTGGTCTTCGAACGGAGTCGGCACCGCCTCGAAAGCGCGACCTCCGTCGTTGGATCGCCAGGCTTGCACGTTCAGGCACCACACCGTCTCCGGATCGGTCGGATGCGCAAAGACGTGCATGAAATACCAGCTGCGTTGGGCTACGCGTGTCTCATCGGTGATGCGACGCCAGGTTGCGCCCTGGTCATCCGAACGAAAGAGCCCACCCTCTTCGGCCTCGACCAGCGCCCAGAGACGGTCCGGGTTGGCGGGCGAGATGGTCACTCCGACGCGGCCCCAGATACCACTTGGCAGGCCGGGAGTGCGGGTGATCTCGGCCCACGTGTCGCCGCCGTCCGTCGAGCGGAACAGCCCGCTGCCCGGACCGCCACTGGACAGGCTGTGCGGACTGCGCTGCGCTTCCCACAGCGCCGCGAACAGCACGCGCGGATTGGTGACGTCCAGTGCCAGGTCGATCGCGCCCACATGGTTGTTGCGCTGGAGGACTGGCTGCCAGGTTCGTCCACCGTCAACTGATCGGTATACGCCACGTTCGGTGTTGGGGCCGTAAGCGTGACCAAACGCGGCGACGTACAGGCGTTCGGGATCCTTCGGGTGAATGCGAATGCGGGCGATGTGCCGGGTTTCGGCCAGGCCGAGGTGTCGCCAGGTGCGTCCGCCGTCGGTAGAGCCGTACACGCCGTCGCCATGCGAGACGTTCCCGCGGATATTGCACTCGCCCATCCCCGCGTACAACACGTTGGGATCGGACTCGGCAACGGCGAGCGCGCCCACGGCACCCGTGCGGAAAAAGCCGTCCGAGATGTTGGTCCAGAAGCGGCCGCCATCGGAGGTCTTCCAGACGCCGCCCGCACAGTGGCCGAAGTAGAAGACCTGCGGCTGCGTTGGGTGGCCAGCGACGGAAGTGACGCGCCCGCCGCGATGCGGGCCGATGAGCCGGGCACGCAGCGCGGCGCCGAAGATCGAGTTCGTCACGCCCCGATTGTGCACTGATCGTCCGGGTCGGGGGAGCCCACGGCCCGCCGCATGATGGGTATTCGGCGGCATGGAGCGGCTGCGTCCACGAAGCGCGCAGGCCGCTGACGCTCCGGCGGTGCTCGATTCGCTCAGCCACGGGTCCAGGCCAGGAGGCCACCAAGACCGATCGCGTGCCCGCGCCCGGTATGCTGGGCGGTGCACCTTTCGGAGGTCCCCGCCCATGCGCCTGAGCTCGATTTTGATCTGCGCGATCTTGCTACTCACGGCTTGTCGATCACAGCCGCCGGCCGCGCCCGCGGCGCCCCCAACCACGGCGGCCGCACCGACGCAGCCCCCGCAAGCAGGCGCAGCCCCCACGCAGGCCGCCGCCGCGGCCCCGCAGGGTGGCACCGTCACCGTCGGGCTCGACCAGGAGCCGCCAACGATGGATCCCGAAGCCTCGCCTTCGGCCATCACCTTCTACATCAGCTCTTCGGCTGGCGAAACGCTCCTGTATGTCGATGAAAATCGTCAGCTGCAGCCCTGGCTCGCGCAGTCGTGGGACGTCTCACCCGATGCGAAATCGTTCACCTTCAAGCTTCGCAATGACGTGACCTTCCAGGACGGCACGCCGTTCAACGCGCAGGCTGTCAAGTGGAACCTGGATCGGGTCGTCGATCCCAACTACAAGGCGGGCTCGGCGCTCGCGCAGCTCACGGGTTACACCGGCACAGACGTGCTGGACGACTACACGGCGCGGGTCAACTTCAAGGATCCATTCGTTCCGTTTCTGATCTACGCGGGCAGTCCGTACATGCCCATGCTCTCGCCGACCGCGACGCAGAAGCAGGGCGACGCGGTGAATCAAACGCCGGTCATGAGCGGCCCCTACAAAATCGACGAATGGGTTCCCAAGGACCACATCACCATGTCACGCTGGGACGGCTACAAGCGTCGCGCGCCGTGGTCCGATCATGATGGCGCGGGCTACCTGGACAAGGTCATCTGGCGTTTCATCCCCGAACCGGGAACACGCGCCGCGACGGTGGAGTCCGGCGAAACCCAGATGGCGACAGTGCTGACTCCGACAGACATCCCGCGCCTGCAATCCGAGGGTCTGCAGATCGCGAGCAAGCCGTGGGTCGGTATGCCATTCCAGATGTTTCTGACCACGACCAAACCACCCACCGACGACCTGAAGGTGCGCCAGGCGATCGAGTACGGCATCGATCGCGACGCCCTGGTCAGCGCGCTCTACCAGGGGATCGGGCAGAAAGCGATCGGTCCGTTGACGGCGGTGATGCTCGATGATCCATCGCTGCGCGCCTATTACCCGCACGATGTGACCAAAGCCGGACAGCTCCTCGACCAGGCAGGCTGGACACCTGGCTCGGATGGGATCCGTACGAAAGACGGCCAACGCCTGCAGTTCTCACTCAATGCGATCGATTACGGCGGAGGACCGGATCAAAGCAATCAGTTGATCCAGGGCCAGTTGCGACAGGTTGGCATGGACGTGTCGATCAAGGCGCAAGCCAGACCTCCGTGGTACGAGGACAACTATCACTGCGCTAACAACGGCATGGAGCTGTTTCTGCGATCGGGAGAGCTGGATGTCCTGGACGCGGCGTTCGATTCGGCGAATGTGGGCGGCAACTTCAACTGGTCGTGCTTGAAGGATCCTGAGATCGACAGCATGCTGCAGCAGGGTCGACAGCAGACGGATGCGAACAAGCGGACGCAGTTGTACCTGCAGATCGAGCAGAAGCTGATGGACCAGGCGGCGGTTGTTCCGCTCGTGGATCAGCTGTCGGTGTTCGCGATGCGCCCCGGCGTGAGTGGGCTGAAGTTCACCGGTAACACATATCCGTTGTTCACGGACGTCACCGCTAAATGATCACTGTTCGGTGAAGCACTGTCGCGTGGTGCCGCTGCTGTCGCGCTAGCCGCGCGTTCCACGTGGTAGTGCTCCAAGCACAGAAGGCAAAGTAACTCCAGGTGTACGCCTATCTCGGCCAGCGCGTCGCAGCGACAATCCCCGTCTTACTCGGCGTGTCCCTGCTCGTCTTCTCGATGCTTCAGCTGGTCCCCGGCGACCCCGTCCAACTGATGCTGAGCGAATTCCAGACCACGCCCGAACAGATCGCACGCCTCCGCTCGCAGCTCCACCTGGACGAACCACTGCCAGTCCAGTTCGGGCGTTTTCTCTGGGACGCGGCCCATGGCGATCTGGGGCAGTCCATCCGCACCCATCGCCCGGTGACGCAGGAAATCGCGGACAATCTCCCGTCGACGTTGCAGCTCGCGGTGGCCGGCCTGATCGTCGCCGCGGTAGTTGGCATCACGCTCGGGATTGTCGCGGCGACTCATCAACGTTCCTGGCTGGAAGTCGCTTCAATGCTGATCGCGCTGCTCGGCGTCTCGATGCCGAGTTTCTGGTTAGGTTTGTTGTTGATTTTCGCCGTCTCGCTCCAGCTTCGAGCGCTACCCGCCACCGGCGGCGGAGACCTGACGCATCTCATTCTGCCGGCGATTACCCTCGGTCTGGGCGCGGCCGCGATCCTGGCGCGCTTGACACGCTCCAGCATGCTTGAGGTGCTGCGTCAGGAGTACATGACCACGGCGCGTGCGAAAGGCCTGCGTGAGCGAGCAGTCATTGGTCGACACGCACTGAAAAATGCGTTGATTCCGGTGGTCACGATTTTTGGGCTTCAGTTCGGACAGTTGCTCGCCGGCACAGTAGTGGTGGAAACAGTGTTCGCGCGGCCCGGGCTGGGTCGACTCATCGTCGACGGCATCCTCAACAAGGATTTCCCCATGGTCCAGGGTGTCGTGCTGGTGGTCGCCGTCAGCTACGTCCTGGTGAATTTGCTCGTGGACCTGGTATACGCGGTGCTCGATCCGCGTATTCGTTACGGCTGATCGTGTCCGCCGCGCGTCGCGTTCTGCGCAGCAAAGGAGCGATGCTCGGGGCAGTCGTATTGATCTTTCTTGTTGCCGTTGCCCTCCTGGCGCCTGTGCTGCCGTTAGCCGATCCTATTCAGATCGACCCGACCGAGGCGCTGTACAGCCCGGGCTTGCCATATCTGTTCGGATCGGATCAGTACGGTCGCGACGTATTTTCGCGGGTCATTTTCGGCAGCCGCGTGTCGCTCGTGGTTGGCCCGATCGCCGTGGCGATCGCACTGGTACCGGGGATCGCGATCGGCCTTCTGGCGGGCTACTACGGCCGCTGGGTGGACACGGTGTTGATGCGCATCGTGGATGTGATGCTGGCGTTTCCCGGGATCCTGCTGGCGCTCGGCATCGTGGCGGTGCTTGGCCCAAGTCTTACCAGTTTGATGGTCGCGGTCGGCATTTCATCGATTCCCACCTACGCGCGCCTCACGCGCGCCTCCGTTCTTTCCGCGCGGGAGAATCTGTATGTCGATGCAGCCCGCGTCGTCGGGGCAAATGACGCGTCGATCCTGCTTCGGCACATCCTGCCAAACGTCATCGCGCCGATCATTGTGGTGGCAACGCTCGGAGTCGGCGCCGCAATCCTGGTCGCCGCTACACTGAGCTTCCTTGGACTGGGCAGTCAGCCGCCAACGCCCGAATGGGGCCGAATGCTGAGCGAGGGCCGGCAGTATTTACGCGAACAATGGTGGATCGCGACGTTTCCTGGACTCGCAATTATGCTTACCGTGCTCGCATTGAACTTGCTTGGAGATGGACTACGTGATGCGCTGGATCCGCGGATGAAAACCTCGTGAGCACCATCCTGTACCCGGAGTGGCTGATCGACGGTACTGGTGCACCAGCGCGTGAGGGTGCTGCGCTCCAATTTGGTGACGACGGGCGCATCCAGTCGATTTCAGCTGCCGCTGACGTGGTTCCGTCGGAGAGCGACGTGGTCATACGCGCCGCGGGCCAGACGCTGCTCCCCGGGTTAGTCAACATGCACGCGCATCTGACGCTCGTGCCTGACAATTCGCCGTTCATTCCGTACATGGACGCCCATTCGGACGTGGCCCTGGCTTTGCGGGCGGCGCACAACGCCCTCGCGGCGCTGCGGGCAGGCGTGACTACCGTGCGTGATTGCGGATCCCGCGCCCGCAGCGTGCTCGACGTACGCGACGCGCTGGCGTCAGAATTGATGCGCGGGCCGCGAATCGTCGCCGCTGGCGCGGCGCTGACCATCACTGGCGGCCATATGCGGCCATTCGGGGGCGAATGCGACGGTATCGTCGGCGTGCGTCAGATGGTCCGTCGCCTGGTGAGCAGCGGATCGGATTTTCTCAAGGTTGCAGGCTCGGGCGGTGGAACGCCAGGCAGTTTGACCGAGTATCCGAGCTTTCTCCCGGAGGAATTCGCGGCAATCGTCGAAACAGCGCACGGACTTGGCCGCCGCGTGACCGTGCATTGCACCGCAACGGCGGCTATCGCGCGCGCCGTGGAAGCGCGTGTCGACAGCCTGGAGCACGGCTACTTCATGGCGCCGGGTGGCGCGAACGCATACGACGATCGGTTGGCCTCACGCCTGGCTGAAGCAGGCATTACCGTCACGCCCACGCTCCAGGTATTTCGCGACATGTCGTTGCTGCTGCCACCTGGACCAGAACGCGACTTCTGGTCTCGCCGGCGCGAGACTCTGGTGGAAAATGTGGGCCGATTACACCGCGCTGGCGTGAAGCTAACCGCAGGCTCGGACGCTGGCTGGCGCCTGACACGCTTCGATACGTACGCGAGCGAACTGGACGAGATGTCGGCGGCTGGACTTTCGCCCCTGGAAGTCATTCACGCCGCGACCGGCGCCGCCGCGTCGGTCATCGGCCGCGAGGATGAATTCGGCACGCTCACTGAGGGCTTATCGGCAGACCTGCTGCTGGTGCAGGGCAATGTCGCCGAAGACATTCGGCGCATCGAGCACGTGCGCGGCGTCTTCCTCCGCGGTCGCGCCGTGCCGCTAACGGGGGATGCTGGCTGAAGCAAGGCCGATCAGTCCACCAACCAGAACCAGCCATGCGGAGTTGATTCTCATCCTGATCAGCAGCACAACAGTTGCGCCGAAGAGCACGAGCGTGAGCGGATCGATAATGCTGCTGGTACCGAGCTGCCAAGCGACGGCCGCCATCAGACCAACCGCGGCCGCGTTCGTGCCGTCCAGAAATGCGCGGGTCCACGGCGAGCTGCGAAGTCTGGGCAGCAACGGGTAGACGGCCGCAACGAACAGAAATGAGGGTAGGAAAATTGCCACGGTGGCGACCAGCGCACCCGGCACTCCGCCCAGCACGTAGCCGATGAACGTCGCCGTCGTGAACACCGGACCAGGCGTGAATTGGCCGACCGCGACCGCGTCCAGCAACTGCTGATCCGTCAACCAGCCGAGTCGAACGACGAAGTCGTCGTGCAAAAACGCCAGCAGCACGTAGCCGCTGCCGTAGAGCGTCGCGCCAATCTTCAGAAACGTAAAAAACAGGACGCCCAGGCTAAACGTCGCCAGTCCGCTCGCCGTCGCAACCTGCGCTGCCAGCACGACCGCGTGAAGTCGCTGCTTGTTTGTGATCAACGCGACGATGAGCGCAAGACCGAGTAGCGCGACCAGCGGATTTGCTCCGAAGAAATACAGCGCGATCGAGAGCACCACCACCGCGCCGAGCAGCGGCGTCTTGACGGCCGTCCGGACCAGGCCATAGATCGCCTGGACGATGACCGCCACGATAACCGGCTTGATGCCGTACAGGAGCGCGCCGGCCTGGGGCAGCGATCCGTATTGCACATACGCCCAGGCGAATGCGAGCACCAGCAACATCGCGGGCAGGATGAACAGGAGTCCCGCCAGGACCAGTCCGATGGGTCCCGCGCGCGTGTAGCCGAGATAAATCGCGAGCTCGGTGGAGGTCGGCCCGGGAATGAGATTTGCCGCGCCAATCAGGTCCAGGAACGCCTGTTCGTCCAACCACTTACGTCTCTGGACGATCTCCTGGCGCATCAGGCTGATGTGGGCGGCAGGGCCGCCGAACGCGATGAACCCGAGTTTCAAGAACAGCCCCGCGACCTCGCGGATGTTGCTTGTTTCCCATGTACGTGCGGCATCCTCCGCGGTCACTGACTCTGACACGCTAATTGAACTAGTTTCGAGCCAGGTCGCGCCTCGAGGCGGTGCTGTGGCAACGCACGATCACATCAATTCCCATGCGAGGGACAACTCCGCGGCAGCGGACTCCACTTAGCTGCCGTTCGCGGCCGACAGCTGGTCAAGAGCCTGGCGCAGAGCAGCCATTTCGGCCCCGTACGTCGTCCAGTCGCCGCGACCGGCTGCCGCTTCGGCATTTCTCAAGTGATCACGTGCTGCCGCGACCAGATCAACATTGGTGCTGGGCGCTGCCGGCGCCGCGGGCGCATTCTGCTGCGTTGGCGCCGAGCCAGTCACGTCTCCACTTCGGCCCTGGGCCAGAGCGTTCAATGCGACGTCCAGACGGTCGGCCATGACTACCGAGGATGTAGACGCCACGATGATCCGCTTGAGCTCAGGCAACGGATTCGACTGCGCCTGGATATAGAGCGGTTGCACGTACAGGACAGCCTCTTCGAGCGGTATCACGAGCAAATTGCCGCGCAAGACCTGGGAGCCCTGCTGGCTCCACAGCGTGATCTGAGAAGAAATGCTGGGCTCCTGGTTGATGCGCGCCTCGATCTGTTGTGGACCGAACACGAGCCTGCCCTGTGGGAAGCGGTACACCCGCAGCTGGCCGTAGTTCGGCGCATCGGATCGTGCCACCATCCAGGCCAGCATGTTGTTGCGATTCTGACCAGATGGGGTGAACGGCAGAATGGTCGCGAATTCAGTTCCAGATTCACCCGGCAGTCGCAACATGGTGAAGTACGCCTGTATCGGCTGTACGCGATCGTTGTACGTCTCCTGGGCAATGTTCCACAGATCTTCACGATTGTAGAAAGTCTGTGGGTCAGTCATATGGTAGGTCGCCAGAAGTGCGGCTTGCGTATTGAACAGGTCCTCCGGATACCGGAAATGATCTGTCAACCCGGGCGGCGCCTGGTCGAGAGGCGTGAAGAGCGACGGGTACAGCCTCATCCACACCTGCAAAATTGGCTCGTCCGGCTGGACCGCGTAAAAGTGCATCGAACCGTCGTAATCATCGACGGTTACTTTCACGCTGTTGCGCAGATAGTTGGCGCCACCCTGAACGGTGGCATCGGGATACCGATCGGTCCACGTATAGGCGTCCTGGATCCACACCAGCTGCCCGTTCAAGATCATCTGATATGGATCGCTGTCCAGCCGCAGGAACGGCGCGACGTGCTGGATGCGCTCCTGAATCTGCCGGTGCAGGAGCAATTGCGACTGAGCGTTGACATCGGCGCTGAGCAGCAGATTCATGTCGCCGATCGCGGCCGCCGTGCCGAGACGCTCGAGCCCACCGCCCACCGCGACGCCGCCGGATCCAGCAAAGCGTGAGGTATTTTCGGAGTTCTGGTTGTCGCCCGGTCGATCGAATTCATCCAGTCGCGTACCCACGACCGCGTAGTCGGCGCCGTGCAGGCCGTAGTACACCTGCTGCCGGTCGACGTGCAGCGCGGGCTCGTCCGTCGCGGCCGGGATGTTGCTCACCAGCAGAATTGGTAGACCCTGCGCGTCGACCTGATTGACGGGACTGACAACGACGCCCTGCCCGTGCGTGTACACGAGATGGATGTTTTGCCACGTGCGCGCCACCTGGGCCAGGCTGCCGGAGTCCAGCTCGCGCGTCGAGAGCATAACCTGCTGCCGGCCAGCGGTCAGCGCGTAGCGGTCGACGTCGATATCGACGAAGTCGTAGTACTGGCGTATCCGCTGGAGCTGATTGTACGCGGATAACAGCGGTCGCCAATCTGCGATACGCACGTCGCTGAGCGCGTCCTGGTCTCGCTGGAGGATGTTCGCATCGAGGGTGCCGGGGTCCTGGAGGTCACGCGTGTCGATGCGGTCAAGGTCCATCGCCTGCCGAGTGGAAACGATGTTGTTCTGGATGTACGGTAGCTCTGCCGCGAGCTGTTGCGGATGGACGGCGAATTGCTCGTAGGTGCCGGGCCAGACTTCGCCCAGCAGAAACGCGAGTGCCAGCCACAGCCCACCGGCGCCGCCGGCCAGCGTTAATAACCCCGCTGCATTTCGGGCACGTGGTCGGACCGCCACCAACAACAG
>JAFAPL010000420.1 GCA_019247135.1 Chloroflexota bacterium
GGCTGGGATCCGACCAACCAGCCATTGATCGGCATCCCGCAGACGTTTCGCTTTGACGACGCTGCATTTCCCACGGCCGCCGATGTCGCGGCCCAGACGTCCGGCTACTGTGCCGCGGGCGCGTCATCAGTCGTGTTCTACGCCTTCGATGACAGCCATGCCCCACCCAAGGACGAGCTGTTCGACGCGACCGATCTACAAGAAGGGGCGCGGCAGGGCCTTGCGACGTGCCAGAGCCTCTGGGCGGCTGGCCCGTGACGCGGTGCGCTGACTAGCTCGCGGGACGCAGCTCTGTCTGCCGCAAGCCGTAGTGCCGGTCGTTCTGCACGAGTCGCTCGACCATCTCCTGCGGCAGCAGCAGCCACTGGCATCCGCCGCCCGGGCACCACTCAGCCAGTTGCTCACGCACCTCGTCCAGCGTCATGGGCTGGTTGCCGTTGGCCAGGAAGATGCGAAAGATCGCCTCGAGCGTCGGCATATCCCGATGAATGTAGTTCTTGGTCCGACCACAGTGGTCGCGAATGCACTTCACCGGATCGCTGCCATAGGTTGTCTGATGCACCTCGAAGCGCATGCGGCCCGTGTCTTTGTCGAAGACGGGCGCGCGCTCCTCGACCTCCTGGCCGACCTTCGCCCGACACGCATCGCACATGCGGGCGCGAGCGACGGCGTCGAATGAGAGATTGTTCTCGTCGAACCAGGACGGGTCGACGTGGTAGTAGCGTGCTTCTTCTGAGCCGTCGGGCGTGCCTGTGGGCTCGGCAACGCTCCCGGTCGTATCGATCACTCTATTGTCCTTTGCTTCTCGATCACCCTAGCTTGCGGCCGCGTGTGCGAGAACCTCGTCGGAGATGTGCACATTCGTGTAGACGCGCGTCACGTCGTCGAGATCCTCGAGCTTTTCAACCAGACGCATCACGGCCATCGTCTGATCCGCTGGCAGCTCGAGCTGCGCGCGCGGGATCATCGCGAGCTCAGCGTTCGTGATCCGCGCGCCCGTGCCCTCCAGGGCACGCCGCACAGAATCGAACTGTGTCGGGTCGGTCAAGATCTCAACTTCGTCGTGGTCGACACTGAAGTCGTCCGCGCCCGCGTCAATTGCCTTGAGGGCCAGCTCTTCGGGATCGTCTTTCGGCCCCGCTTGCGCCGCGATCACGCCGCGCTGCAGGAAGTTCCAGGCGACTGAACCGGACTCGCCGAGCGTGCCGCCGCCGCGGGTCAGCGTTGCACGCACCTCGGCGACCGTGCGATTGCGGTTGTCCGTCGTGGCTTCGATCAGCAGGGCGGCGCCACCTGCGCCATAGCCCTCGTACACAACCTCCTCGAGGGCCGCGCCCTCACCCGTGCCGACGCCGCGTTGGATCGCGCGCTGGATGGTGTCCATGGGCATGTTGGCTTCTCTGGCGCGATCGACGGCCAGACGCAGGCGTGCATTGCCGTCGGGATTGGGACCGCCCTCGCGAGCGGCGACGCTGATCTCACGCCCGAACTTGGTGAAAAGCTGGCCACGCTTCTGGTCATTCGCGCCCTTCGCGCGTTTGATCTGGGCCCATTTACTGTGACCGGACACTGGGGCAATCGCCTCCTTGACGGGACGAACAGAGGCACGCTCTCGCCCGACAATGCTAGGGCTGAAGTCTAGCATCAATGCCCAGTTCGATCGGCCGACTTCTTACCACGAGACCGTGGGCGCTGGCTCCCGCCTGCGCATCAATTGGACCAGGATCAATCCCGCGATGAAGCCGCCGACATGCGCCCACACGGCAACACCGCCCGACGCTTGCTGACTCGTCGCGCCGAGCGACATCACGCTGTCGAGGAACTGCGTAATGAACCAGAACACGATCAGAATTGCCGCCGCGATCCGCGGCAGGAGGATGATCGGGCCGATGAACAACAGGGTCCGCACACTGGCATGCGGGAACAGGATCAAATACCCCGCCAGGACACCCGCGATCGCTCCCGATGCGCCGATGCTCGGCACGTCTGAGCCCGGATTGGCGATGATCTGGGTCGCACCAGCCGCAACGCCGCAGAGGAAATAAAAGACGAAAAATCGGAGATGGCCGAGCTTGTCTTCGACGTTGTCGCCGAAGATGAACAGGTACAGCATGTTGGACCCGATGTGCAGCAGTCCCGCGTGCAGGAACATGCTCGTAAACAGAGTCACCCAGGGCATGCCGAGCGGTGGTGGGGCGACGATCTTGCCCTGGGTGAACTCGATGGGCACGACGCCCGCTTGTGCGAAGAGCTGATCGAGGGCGTCGCTGCTGCCGAGTCCTAACTCGAAGACAAAGACAAGGATGTTGACCAGGAGGATGGTCAACATGACCCACGGGAAAGTGCGGCGGTCGCCCGGGTAGTCCTTGATCGGGATCACAGGAGAACGTTCGGATGGAGGCCGTAAACTAGGAAGTCCTATGAAAGAATACGCACCCGCGCAGCTTCGAAACGTCGGCTTGTTCTCGCATGGTGGCGCAGGCAAGACGACGTTGGCGGAGGCGCTGCTGTTTCGTGCGGGGGCGATCACACGCATGGGCACGATCGAAGACGGCAACACCACGACTGACTTCGATCCCGAAGAGCTGAAACGGCAGATGTCGGTCAGCCTGGCGGTGGCGCCCCTGGAGTGGCAGGGCCACAAGGTGAACCTGCTGGATGCACCGGGCTACGCCGACTTCTACGGCGAAGTCGCGGAAGCCGTGCGTGTCGCGGATTCGGCCCTCATCCTCGTCGATGGCGTGGCCGGGCCGCAGGTCGGCACCGATGCGGTCTGGAAGCGCACGGCGGACCTCCCAAAACTGCTGGTCGTCAACAAGATGGACCGTGAGAATGCCGACTTCCGTTCGGTCTTGGAGAGCCTCCGCGAACGGTACGGCAAGAGCGTGGTGCCGCTGGTCTTCCCCATCGGCAAAGCCGACGGGCTGAGCGGCGTGGTCGACCT
>JAFAPL010000429.1 GCA_019247135.1 Chloroflexota bacterium
ACGTTTTCGAGGAGCACATCGACATCGAGCGATCGTGCGGCAGTCCGATCGAAGCGCGCGGCGTCGTCGCCATATTCGATCCGCTGCACGAATCGCTGACCGTCTGGGATGCCACGCAGGCGCCGCTGACCATCAAGAACGGCCTGGCTAACATGCTCGGCTTGCCCGAGTTCAAGGTCGACGTCGTTTCGCCCGACGTCGGCGGCGGCTTCGGCACGAAGATCATGATGTTTTACCCGGAAGAGGTGCTCGTCCCCTGGGCGGCCGTTCAGCTACGCCGCCCGGTCAAGTGGACCGAGGACCGGCGCGAGCACTTCATCTCGGCCAATCAAGAACGCGGCCAACAGCACACGATCCGTGTGGCAGTCGACGACCGAGGCGTCATCCTCGGCATCGACGATCAGTTCGTGCACGACACAGGCGCCTACACCCCGTACGGCATAGTCGTGCCGATTATCACGGCCACCCAGTTGCCCGGACCCTACAGGGTTCCCAACTACAAGTCCGATTTCAGCGTCGTCTACACGAATACGCCGTGCGTCAGTCCCTATCGGGGCGCCGGTCGACCGCACGCGTGTTTCGTCATGGAGCGTCTGATCGACCGCATCGCACGTGAGCTGCATCTCGAGCCCAACGAGGTTCGGCGCCGAAACTTTCTGAGGCCCGACGACTTTCCCTGGGATGTTGGTCTCACGTTCCAGGACGGCGCGCCAACGCGCTACGACAGCGGCAACTACCCCGCGGGTCTGGCACTCGCGGAGCAGATGATCGACGTGCCCCAGTTTCGCGAGGAGCAAGCCCGCGCGCGTGATGAAGGCCGCTATCTAGGGCTCGGCTTCGCGGCGTACGTAGAAGGCACGGGCATCGGGCCATACGAGGGCGCGCATGTGCGCATCGAACCCAGCGGCCGCGTCTTTGCCACCACGGGGGTGACCAGTCAGGGCCAGGGACACTACACGAGCTTCGCGCAAATCGTCGCAAACCAGCTTGGCTGCGATCCGACGGAAGTGACCGTGATCACAGGTGACACGCGTCGCTTCAACTGGGGTGCCGGGACGTTTGCCAGCCGAGCGCTGGTAACGGCGGGCAACGCTCTGGGCGTGGCCGCCGGCCGCGTCCGCGAGAAAGCGCTGGCGCTCGCCGCGGAGCTACTCGAGGTGAGCCCGAGTGACCTGGAGCTACGCGATGGCAAAGTCATGGTGAGAGGCGCGCCGGATCGCGAGCTCAGCCTCGGCGCACTGGCAACCGCCGCGAACCCGATCCGCTACGCATATGGCAAGGACGCCAGCCAGGCTGCGCTGCGCCTGGTCAAGCCGCGCGAGGGGGCCGTTCTCAGCCCGGGCGAGCAGCCCGGTCTGGAAGCCGAAGGATTCTTTGCCCCCGAGCGCGCCACCTGGGCGAGTGGACAACACGCCGCGATCCTCGAGGTCGACCCATGGACCGGCAATCTCAGGTTCTTGCGTTACGTCGTCGTTCACGATTGCGGAACCTTGATCAACCCGACCATCGTCGAGGGCCAGATCCACGGCGGCGTCGCGCAGGGCATCGGCGGCGCCTTTTATGAGCAGCTCCACTTCGACGAAAGCGGACAGCTCGTCAATGCCAGCTTCATGGACTTTCTTATTCCGACCGCGATGGAGATCCCTCAAATCGAGGTCGCGCATCTCGAGACGCCCAGCCCACTGAACCCTCTGGGCATCAAAGGGGTCGGCGAAGCTGGGACGATTCCAGTAGCAGCTCTCGTCGCGGAAGCGGTCGAGGACGCGCTCGCGCCGTTCAATGTCCGCGTCAACGATATGCCGCTGTCCCCCGCCCGCATCCGTGCGCTTATCGAGCAGACCGACTCGCTTTGACGTACAGCGGCAGCGCCGGCGCAAGCGCGGCCGCCGTGAGCACGAGTGCGGCGCGCAAGGATTGCGTTGCGAGTGCACCAATGATCGGCCCACCGACGATCTGCCCCAGGGAATCCATCTGACCACTCATCGAGAGCACCGTCGCGCGCGAACCGGATTCCAGTTGTCTGTTGAGCCAACCCGTGTAGATCGGTCGCGCGACGCGTCGCAGCACGGTGGCAAGCCAGAAGGTTGCGACCGCGATGCCGAAGTCGCTAGTCATGGCGAACACGGCGATGCTGCCAATGCGCAAGCCATCCGCACAGAAGAGCACACGCGCGACCACCTGTGGGTTCCCCGTCCAGGCAGCGCGGCGGACGACCTGGGTTGCCGCTACCGCGAGCAAGAGGCCACCGCCCCGCATCACCCCAAACCACGCGATGGAGTCGAGTCCACCAGCGGACGGCAAGGTGAAGTTCGCCAGGATATGTGGCGTCCAGAGGCGGTCGAAGCCCTCGCTGGCTGCCCCGAAGAAAGCGGCGAGGGCGAGTAGTGTCAGGACGATTTGCTTGCCTCGCACGGCATTCAAGCTCTCGCGCAGCGTTCCTCGTATAGCTGTACGCGCGTGCGATGACGCCCGTGGCGTTTCGGGCATGAGCACCGCCAGCACACCCGCCATCCCAAGGAGCACGGCCGCGCCCACGAGAATGGGTACGTTCAGCCGCATGCTCGCCAATAGGACGCTGAAGGGGATCGCCGCCAACGTGCAGATTCCCTCGACCTGTGCCCCACGCAAGTAGGCGTGAGCGGCGGCACCTTCTCCGATCTCGTCGGAGATCCAGGCCTGA
>JAFAPL010000659.1 GCA_019247135.1 Chloroflexota bacterium
GCGAGCTAGTCAGCGCACTGCGTCACGGGCCAGCCGCCCAGAGGCTCTGGCAAGTCGCAAGGCCCTGCCGCGCCCCTTCTTGTAGATCCGTCGCGTCGAACAGCTCGTCCTTGGGCGGGGCATGGCTGTCATCGAAGGCGTAGAACACGACCGATGAGGCGCCCGCGGCACAGTAGGCGGACGTCTGGGCCGCGACATCGGCGGCCGTGGGAAATGCAGCGTCGTCAAAGCGAAACGTCTGCGGGATGCCGATCAATGGCTGGTTGGTCGGATCCCAGCCAGCCCGCTGAAGCTCTGCGAGCATGTGCGGCAGCAAAGCCGCCATCGACCAGTCGGCGGTGTCCGTCTGACCGGTGCCGCCGCGCGCGTACGGATAAAGCGCCACGGCGTCGCAGCCCGTCGGCGTGAAGTTCGCCACGGCCTCGTCGAAAGCGACGCGCGTATCAGAGGACGCGCTGCTGCTGTCCAGATCGCCGCCGAAGCCGCAGATGGTCGGCCGGATCTCCCGGGCCATCAGGTTCTCCTGGGTGACCAGCTCATGGATGAGCTCGATGGCGGGTCGAATCTGGCCGGGGTAGTCGTCGAGCACCCAGTAGCCCACGACGCTGTCATCTTCCCTGGTGATCAGCAGGTGATGCTGGATGTCCTGGGCGATGGCCGCCAACTGGTCGGGACCGAGCTCGCAATTCTTCAGCTGGACGCTCGCGCCGCACGCGGCTTCGATACGACCCCACGGGTAGGTATCGATGATCGAGACATCGCGGTCCACCGAGCTGTGCACGGCCTCACTGTCCCGCCCGATGTAGCCGTTTATCGCCAGCGTGAATCCGAGCTTTGCGGCTTGGTCGACTTCTAACTGCAGCGCGTCGACGTCGTGGCCGGCCGTGCCCACGTCGAACGCGCCCGCCTTGTGGTACAGGGAGTCCCAGCCACCAATCGCTACCGGGCCGCTCGACCAGAGCGTCGCGGGCGCGCTCGGCGCGGCCTCGCTGTTGTAGCGCCGCGGATCGCGGCCCGGGTCGGTCACCAGGGCTGCCGCTGGGATGAGCCCCGTCGACCGGAGCAGGTCGCCAACCATCAACCGCTCGACCCAGCTTCCATCGTCCGGGCTGCGGCTGAGCGAGCCGCTCAGGTCATAGGGCACGCTCGCCACCCACCGGCGAATCAAACTCTTTTGAAAGCGCTGGATGACAAACGGCCCCATTGGGGTCGGCGCCGAAGTCGGCAAGCCAAACAGGTCCGGAGCCGCCGACACGTACGCAGCACGCAGCGACGGATCGGTCAGCCACGGCGTGCCTGGCGGTTGCGCGGGCGGCACTCCCAGGCGCTGCAGCTCGGGATCGCGGCCGGCGGCGTGCAACACGTCCAGGCTGTCGAGAATGGCCGCGGCGCCGGTGTCGGCGTTCCACGCCAGCACGCCGTACTCGAACGCCTGGAACAGTTGGTCCCCAACTCGAAAGGGACGTGAGATCGGCAGCCCGAGCTCTTCTTCGGCGCCGTGGCGCAAGTACTCGGAACAGAATCGAATGGGATGGCCGCCGGCGTCCGTGCCGCCGTCCTCGATGACGAAACGGGAGTCGGGGTAGAGGTCGCAGGTGCCGCCAACGGGACCGCCAGAGATGGCGGGGTCGGCGCCAGGGCCGAGGCCGAGAATGAGGACTAGCGCGAGAAGCACGAGCAGGGGCCGACCCACGGGGGCATGCAGCATACACCCGCATTTTTGGGGGACCGAGCCACGGCCGATGGTGGCGTGGAAGGGGGCCGCCGCGGCGGCGCTCGCCTCAGTGCAGCGAGATGTCGACGCGTTCTTTGGGTGGCGGCGGTGGGTTGATCGGACCAGACTGGGTGTAGATCGGCCACCAGCCTTCACGGTCGCCGTAGACCATCCAGCGCTGGATGCCGTGTATGCGTGCAAACTCGAGTGTCTCTTCGGGCGATCGGAAGACAATCGGCTCGCCTCGCGAGCGAAGAATGGTCGGGCCCTCGTCGAGCAGAATCATTCCGTAGCGGGTCGCGCGGTCAGACACGGTCGCGAACTATACACATCCCGGGCGCAGCGTGCCATCGGCTAGAATCCCGCGAATCCGGCGACGTAGCCAAGTGGCAAGGCAGGGGTCTGCAAAACCCCCATCGGCGGTTCGAATCCGCCCGTCGCCTCCACCAGTCAGAGTTGGTTCACGGCGCGTACAGCGGCCGAGTAGGAGGCGTGCAGAATACGCGCGTGGCTGCTGACGACCCGTTGGATGAGCAGCGGCTTGGCACCACCACGCAGCTCATGTACGCCGCCGGCTCGATCGGCACAGGCGCGTTCTACGCGTTCAACAACTTCGTTCTGCCACCCGTGCTCAAGGCATTCGGTGCGCCGGACCTACTCATCGGGCTGCTCTCGAGCACGCGCAGCATCGAAGGCGCACTCATTCAGCCGACGGTAGGCGCACTCTCGGATCGCATCTGGACACCGCTCGGGCGACGCCGGCCGTTCGTCCTGGTCGGGGTGCCCTTATCCGCGATGTTCTTCGTGGCGGCGGCATTCGTACCCGATCTCGGGTCGCTGGCGGTGATGATCTTTCTGTTCTCGATCTTCTTCAACGTCGCCGTCGATCCGTACACCGCCCTTCTGGCCGATATCACTCCGCTCCACCAGCGCGGCTGGTTGTCCGGTTTGTCAGCGGGCGTGCAGCTGGTCAGCTCCGTGTTGTTCTTGCTGCTGGTGGTCTTCGCGACCAGCGGCGGGAGCGGTGTGCCGGTCTGGCTGTACGTAGTCGTGGCCGTCGTGATGGTGGCGAGTTTCGGGGTTACCGCGGCGGGCATTCGCGAGCCGCGTGCGGTGGACCACGGGCAGCGCCTGCACTTTCGCGCGTACATGAATGGCCTACTCGAACAACGCCAGGCAATGCGCTATCTGGGCACGCTGTTCGTGTACCAGTTTGGCCTCAACGCCATCCTGCCCTACCTCGTCCTGTTCGTCGTGGACGACATCGGCGCGACTGAACAGGTCGCCTTTGAGCTCTCGGCCGCTCTGCTCGTTGTAACGGCGCTCGCGGCGGCAGGGTTCGGCAAGCTGGGCGACCGAATGGGTACTCGACGCATTCTCGCCCTGGGCTGGCTGCTGCTGGCGGTCTCGGCCGTGGCCGGCGTGTTCGTTGCGACATTGCAGCAAACCGCCGCGGTGGTGCTGGTCGCGGGCGTGGGCAACGGCGCAGCGACGGCAGTGTCATGGCCATTGCTCACGGCCCTGATCCCGCACGGAAAGACGGGCGTGTTCGCTGGCCTCAAGGCCGCGGCGGAGTCAATCGCGATTCCGCTCTCGGTGGTGGTCGCGGCGGAAGTGTTCCTGCCATGGCTCGGCTACCGCGGCATTTTCGCGATGCTGGCCGTCGCCATCGTGCTGGCGCTGGTGCTGTTGCTGTGCTTCGTGCGCGTGCCGCGGTCAGTCGAGCCAAACCCAGAAGCTATACTCGTCGCTCGCAGCGCTCCCAGCCGGGGTGGCGAAACTGGAGAGACGCGGGGGACTTAAAATCCCTTGTCACGTGAGTGGCGTGCGGGTTCGAATCCCGCCCTCGGCACCAAACGGACAAACAAAAAGGCGGCCGGTGTATCCGGCCGCCTTTTGACTACTGGTAGCTCGCTGGTTAACAGGCGCCAATCAGTGCGAGCACCTCCGGCGGCATGGCCGGCTCGGGCGTCTTGTTCTTTTGCGCCGTGGCGACCGCAACGGCCCAGTCGTTGATCTGGTTCTGCTGGAACGTCGTCAACGGTGAAACGCAGCCTGCCATACCTGGCGACACCGTATTGGTCGGCGTGGCTCCGCCTGAGCTGCCCATCGCAGGCGTGCACGCGTTGACCAGCGGCCCCGGCGCCGACTGGCTGAAGGCGACATTGCCCGGTACCGGCCACAGCCCCTGGTTTGCGAGTAGGCACCGTGCGAAGTCATTGTTCGAGTTCTGGACGATGTGGCTGAACGCTGCGATAGCCTGTGCCTGAGCGACGGCTTGAGCATTCGCCGCGTTCAGGTCTGCCTGGTTCTGCGCCGGGATCGTCTGCGCCTGCGCGACATTGGCAAATGGCAACACGCTCATCACAACGGCCACCACTGCCACGAGTTTCGATCGGACGACCATTCTGGTCCCCTTCCGCCCACAAAGATTGTCCGGACTATCTGCCCGAGACGCTTATCGTACCACTGCCCCACTGGCACTTCGCCACCCGTTCAGGAGGCGCGGCGCACACGACCGCCACGCCAGCGGCCGCGTGCTACCGTTGACGGCACACCAACGGGAGGCTGTCGTAGCCGAATGGATCGTGCGACGTTCTTTGCGATCATGGGTTCGTTCCCCACGGGCGTCGGTATCGTGACCACCCTCGATGGCGATGCACCCAAAGGGCTGACTTCAAACGCGTTGTGCAGTGTGTCCGCCGACCCACCGCTCATGCTCGTGTGTGTCGACAAGAATTCGAACACACTGCCCGCGTTGCGGAAGGCGCAAAAGTTCGTCGTCAACTATCTGTCGGCCGGGCGTGGAGACCTGGCCAACGTTTTCGCGTCGAAGGAGCCCGACAAGTTCGAGAACGTGGCCTGGCGACCAGCGCACAACGGCATGCCATGGCTGCACGCCGACAGCATCGCGCACGCCGAGTGCGAAATCAGGCAGGAGATCGAGTCGGGCGACCACCTGATCTTCATCGCGGAGGTCATCGACGGGCAGCCGCCCGCACCAGGCACCAAGCCGCTGATGTACTTCCGTCGGTCGTACAGCACCTGGCACGACGGCTGATAGGGCGCTACGCCACCTCGCGCGTGCCCTGTACTGCGTCCAGCGTCGACTGAATCTGAGCCGCGTGCTCTTCGGCGTGGGCGATGAGAAAATCGTCGACGACCTGCTCGACCGTCATGCTGCCTCGGCGCGGATGCAGGCCGGCGCTCGACCACTGCTCGGGCGGAATCGCCCTCAGCGTCAGGACGCATTGTCGCAGTGCGTCGCGAATGCGCAGAGCGATGTCTGATGCGGAGTCGCGACCGTGCTCCGTGATGGCTCCGAGCCGGCGCGGATCGTCGTGCGTGCGCCCGAACGCCGCGCCCGGCGCGTGCGCGATCGCTGCCGCCTCTTGAGCCCAATACGGGAGCAGCTCCGATAGAGGCGCCAGCGTGCTCATGACCGGCCACTCGCCTGGCGCCGGCTCGCGGTACAGCACCTCCGCCGGCAGGTGCTCTACCCGTTCGACGAGGTGGTACACGGTGTGCTCTAGATGCTCGAGACGCCCTTTGATTTCGCTCACGCACGGCAGTCTAGATTGCTTTGAAGAGGCGCGAGGCAGGTTCTACACTGAGATGTCTGGGCCCATGGAGAACGAGGAGCTCGCTGCTTTGCGCGCGACCCTTCTGGCCGCTCAGCGCCAGCCGCTGGCCGTCAAGGCGCGGCAAGCGCGTTTGAGTGCATTGCTCGCCGATGGTGACGAGCTGTTGCCGTATGTGTTGTCGAGGTCGTGCTCGGACCCGCGCGATCGGACGTGCGACCGTGAGGAATTGCGGCACTTACGCGTGCTCGAAGGTGCGCCCGAGTTGCCGCAGGTGGCTCCGCCGCAGCGCGCGGCGACGTACGAGCCGATTCCCACGCGACCGGGCCGCTTCGCCGCGATGCTCGCGATTCTGATCGTGCTGTGTCTGCTCAGCCAGATGCTGGGCATGCTCTTTATCCACTTCCACTAAGCGCTCGGATTAAGGGCCGGGTCGGGGGAGCCTGCGGCCCCCCGCCGCCAGTCGCTCCCGTTGGTCGCTCCTTCCCGCGGCGACCCCCCGCGTACGTGCTGAGCCGCCCTTTGAGGCTACTTGCTGCGCGCAGCGCCGGGGAATAAAAGGGGGCGGGAGCCCCCTTTCGGCACGAAGTGCCGTGCCAGCGCAG
>JAFAPL010000756.1 GCA_019247135.1 Chloroflexota bacterium
ACGGCAAGACATCCGCCGCGGCTGAGGCGGTGCGCAGGAACGTGCGACGGCTTACACGTCGAGGCGTCATTCAGCGGTTCCCCCAGTGGAAGCCGAGTGTATCGGTCGTGCCCGCGGGCTGCCGCTCGGCTCAGCTTGGCTCTGAGAGCGCCAGCCCGCCTGCCCCGGCGCGGAGCTCGCATGGACCATGGTTAGTGGCGGTCGTGCCCGCGGGCTGCCGCTCGACCGACCCGGAGCTTCAACCTCGCTAGGCGGCGGTCTGGCGCGTGCCCTGGGCCGCCCGCTGGTCGCGCGGCTGCAACGGCGGGAGCGACGGCACGGAGTCGTCACCCACCTGTGCCGCGGTGCTGTCCGGCGCCAGCGGCGCATTGCTCTTCCTGAGCGGCAGCTCTTTCAAAAACAGGACCGTCACCACGCCGAGCCCCGCGAGCACCGCGCCCAGCAAAAACACGTCCTGCAGCGAGCTCACAAGCGCCAGACGAATAGCGCCGAACAGATCCGCGTACAGCTGCGCGCCCTGCGGCCCCGAGTTGACGAGCGCAGCCTCCAGCGCGCCTGCCGCATTCGGATTCAACAAGATCTGCGGGTTCTGAAACTGCGCCAGAATATCTGCTGGCACAGCCGCCGCGACAGACGGCGGCAGCGCGGCCAGGAAGCTGGGTGCGAACCGATTGGTGAGCAGGCTGCCGAACGCGGCCACACCGATCGTGCTGCCGATCGAGCGCGCGAACTGTGTCAGCGACGTGACCACGCCCAACTGGTTCATCCGCACCGAGTTCTGCGCCGCGAGCGTGAACACGGGCATGGCCGGCCCCATCCCCAGACCCATGATGACCATGATCTGCACGATGGTCACGTACTCGGTCTGCGAGTTCATGCGACTGAGCAGAAACATCGCCAGCGTCATCATGCACAGCCCAAACAACCCGACCAGTTTGTACCTACCCGTGCGGCTGATGATCTGACCGCCGATGATCCCGGACACGATGTTGACGATCATCATCGGCATCAACACGGTGCCGCTCGTGGTCGCGTCCGTGCCGAGCACACCCTGGATGAAAAGCGGGATGTACAGAATCGTCCCGAACATCCCGATGGCCATAAACGTCATGGCCAGCACTGAGACGGTGATGACTCTGTTTCGGAACAGGCTCAGCGGAATGATCGGCTCGCTGGCGCGACTCTCGATCACGCCGAATGCCACCAGCATGACCAGCGAGATCGCGAACAGGCCAATGATCTGCGGCGAGAGCCAGTCGTAGTCCACGCCGCCTTCGGAGAGTGCCAACAGCAGCGGCACCACGCCCGCGACCAGCGTGAGCGCACCGGCGAAGTCGATGCGCCGCCGACGCTGTGCCGGTCGGACGTCGGGGAACGACAGCCACAGCACCGTGAGTGCCACGATGCCGACCGGCAGGTTGACGTAAAACACCCACCGCCAGGAAAGATTGTCGGTCAGGTAGCCACCGAGCAATGGCCCGATGATGCTGGCCAGGCCGAAGATGCCGCTGAACACGCCCTGAACGCGGCCCCGTTCCGCCGGTGGGAAGATCTGGGAGATCACCGTGAACACGGTCGAGGTCAGCACGCCGCCCGCGAGACCCTGCAAACCGCGGAACAGGATGAGCTCCGTCATGTTCTGGCTCAGGCCGCACAGCGCCGACGTGAGGACGAACAGCGACGCGCTGCCGAGCAGGAACATCTTCCGCCCGTACATGTCCGACAGCTTGCCGCTGACCGGGACGACTGCTGTGCTCGTGAGCAGATACGCCGTGGTGACCCAGGCGTAGTGTTGAAAACCTTGCAGCTCGGCGACGATGCGCGGCATTGCCGTGCCGACGATCGTCTGGTCGAGCGCGGACAACAGCAGGCCGAGCATCAGCCCGGCGACGGTCAGGATCAAATCGCGCCGGTCGAGAGCGGTAAAGCTCACGGGCGCAGCGGCGCGCTGGTTCGTGACTTGCAACCCTACGTTATAGGGGTAAAGTCAGGCGGCGAATCGGCCCAGCACGGCGGGCGGGCCACACGCACGTGATCAAAAATAACCTCAAAAGAGCGGCAACGTCGTTGCTCGCGGCGTGGCGGGCTGCAGAACCTCGGGGCCTTCGTTAACCCACGCGTTCACCAGTGGTCCGACTTCGTACGCCTGCATGTCTTCAGCTGGGTAAGGCGCGAGCAACGGCAACGCGGTTTCCAGTGATACGGAAGGGTCGAGCCATGTCTGCTCGTCGTCAGGTCGCATGATCGCCGGCATGCGATCGTGGATCGGCAGCACTAGCGCGTTCGGCCCCGTGGTGAGAATCGTCGCCGTAGGCGGACCGCCGTGCACGCCCGGCAGCCACAAGCCGGCGAATGCGAACAGGCCGTTGTTTCGCAGACAGATGTGCATGGGCGCGCCGGACTGCCATTCGTAGAAGCCCGTCGCCGGAATCAGGCAGCGCTGGCAATCCCGAAACATGCGACTGCCGAGGATCGACTCCACCCTGGCGTTGATGGGGGGTGGGTGGCGCCGCCCAGAGCGCGACAGCCAGAACGGTTCCAGTCCCCAACGCGCCATCAGCGCGTGAGCCCGCGCGCCAGGCTCACGCACGAGCGTCAGGATGTCCTGCGCTGGCGCGATATTGAAGCGCGGTTCGATCCGCCGCTCGTGCCAGTCCACGAACCCGAACCGCGCCTGAATGTCCTTCGGCTTCGTCAGATTGAACCGCCCACACACACGCGCAACTGTACTCAGGGAGCGGCGGCGGCGCCTCCGAGCGGGGCCTGGCCGGACGTGGCCACACTGTGCTCACGCAGCCGCCAGGCGAGCACGAGCAGGGTGATGCCGAAGATGATGGCGTAGGCGCCGATCAGGAAGATCACGGCCAGCGCGCCCGTGCCTGGAGAGACCAGCAGCACGATCCCGAACACGATGGACAGGATGCCGCCGAGGATCAACCCGAACTCGTTGGTGATGACGTGGCGCAGTCGGATGGCCTCGACGATTTCCAGGACGCCCGTAATGATGGCCCAGAAGGCGATGATGTACAGCAGGACCAGCGCAGTCAGCCCGGGCCAGACAAATGCCGCGAGCCCAGCCAGAACGCTGACCAGACCCTCGACCGCCAGCGCAATGCGATGCTGCGTCTCACCCCTGAAGGCCGCGATCAGGGCCAGAACGCCGTCGACCAGTGCATACGCGCCAAACAGGATGACCAGCACCGCCAGCGTCATACCCGGCCAGATGAAAGCCAGGATGCCGAAGATAACCGCGGCAATGCCGCGCAAGGCAAGTACCCACCAATATCGCGCAAGCTGGGTTGCAGCCAACATACGCGTTCGCTCCTTTCGCCTGGATACGCCCAGTATCCCACCGTACACAAGGCCTCCGGTCGGTTTTTCCGTCACTACCGCGGAACGAGTGCTCTACACTTGCGCCGATTTCTGAAAGGAACCTGTGAGCCATGCCCAAAGCTCTGGTGAGGCAGGCGACCGCGCTGCTCCCGGTGGTCGTCCTGCTGTTCGTCCTCGGCTGTTCGAACGCCGCGCCGGCGGCGCCAACAAGCTCGAGCGCCGGCGCCGCCCAGCCCGCATCGGCCGGCACGGGCGCGAGCGGCGGCGGGACTCCGGTCGAGATCAGCCTGCACTACCCGGTCGGCGTCTCGGGCCCGCTGGCCAAGATCATCGACGGTTACATGGGCGAATTCAACCAGCAGAACCCGGGCATCAAGGTCACTCCGGTCTATGACGGTGACTACGTGAGCGTCGCAGCCAAGGTGCTCCAGCTCGCTCAGGCAGGTACGCCGGCCGACGTCGCCATCGTCAATGCCGCCGCCATGTATCAGCTCACAGACGCAAACACGGTCATTCCGCTGGACGACCTGATCGCGCAATCCGGCGGCGACAGCTACATCAACGACTTCTACCCCGCCTTTCTCGCCAATTCGCAAATGGGCGGCCATACCTGGAGTATTCCCTTTCAGCGCAGCACGCTCGTCCTCTACTACAACAAAGATCTGTTCCAGCAGGCAGGCATCGCCAATGCGCCGCAAAGTTGGGACGAAATGGTCCAGGATGCTCAAAAACTGACCGAGAAGGATGCCAGCGGCAACATCACGCGTTACGGTGTTGGCTTTCCTTCCTCCGGCACGGCGTACTGGGAATTTCAGGCGCTGGCGATCGAGTCCGGACAAAACGTGTTCGACAACAACACCGGCAACAAAGTCTTCTTCAATTCTCCAGCATCGGTGCAGTCGCTCCAGTTCCTGATCGACCTCGACAAGAAGTACAACGTCAGTCCACCCGGCGCGGTCAACTGGGACACCCTACCAAGCGACTTCGCGGCCGGAAAATTCGGCATGATCTATCACTCGACGGGCAGCCTGACGAGTGTGCTCAAGAGCGCTCAATTCAATGTCGGTGTGGCCATACTGCCGAAGAACCAGCAGTACGGAACGCCAACTGGCGGCGGCAACCTCTACATCATGAAGGGGATTCCGGCCGATCATCAGGCGGCCGCCTGGAAGCTCATCCAGTGGTTGAGCACACCGGAGCGTGAAGCGCAGTGGAGCATCGACAGCGGGTACGTCGCTCCACGCAAGACGGCATACGATACGCCCGCCCTGAAGGAATACACGACCAAATATCCGCAGGCGCTCGTCGCGCGTGACCAGTTGCAATACGCGCAGAACGAGCTTGGGACGCACGAGATGGTCCAGGTGCAGAAGATCCTCAGCGACGCCATCCAGGCCGGCATCACCGGCCAGGCGGCTCCCCAGGAAGCGCTGGATCAGGCGCAACAAGCCGCGACGCAGGTGCTTTCTCAATATCAGACATAACTGGCGGGTTGCGGGTCTTTTCGATCGTCCTGATCTCGTCGCACGAGCAGCGCTTCTCGGAGGAACGCCGCGCAAAGGTGTTGCACAATGGCTGCGCCTGAGACTGTGATTGTCGCCGCGGCCGAGGACCGCGCGCAGGCCGTCGTCGGACCACGCACAGCAGCCCGCTGGGATCGACGCGCACTGCACGCGTATTTGTTGTTGCTGCCCTCGCTCGTTTTCCTCATCCCGTTCACCATCTGGCCGGCGCTGCGGGTCATCTATACCAGCTTATTCCTGGTCGACATCAGCCACCCCAATCCGACGTTCATAGGACTCGGCAACTTCGTCGCCGAATTCACCAATCCGATTTTCTTGCAGGTGCTGCGCAACACGGCAATTTACACGCTGGGAACCGTCCCGATCAGTGTCGTCCTCGCGCTCTTGCTGGCGATCGAAGTCAACAAACGCCTCAAGCTCTCGGGCTTTTTCCGTACCGCGCTGTTTTATCCAACCATTCTGCCGACGGTCGGCGCCGCGGCCATCTGGCTGTTTATCTATGTGCCGAGTTTCGGACTGATCGATCGGTTCCTGTCGGTCTTCGGCGTGGGCAGCCACAACTGGCTGGGCGACCCCGGCCTGGTTTTGCCCGCCCTGATGCTGATCATGATCTGGAAACAGACCGGCTACTTCATGGTCTTCTATCTGGCCGGACTCCAGAGTCTTCCGCAATCGGTGTTCGAAGCCGCGGAACTGGACGGCGCGGGCGGTTGGCGCTCGCTGATTTCGCTGACGGTGCCGCTGTTGTCCGGCACGACCGTCTTCGTAACAACTGTCGCCTTCGTCGATTCATTTCAGACGGTCGACCAGCTCTTTATTCTCACACAGGGCGGCCCGAACAATAGTAGTAGCCTGCTCCTGTACTGGCTGTACATCGAAGGCTTTCATAATTTCAACGTCGGCCGAGCGAGCGCGGTAACCGTGGTGATGATCGTCATCGTCCTGGCGGTGAGTCTGTTCAACTTCCGCTTTCAGGATCGAGAGGCGCACTACGAGTCATGACCAGCACACGTCGTCTGGACTTACTGCGCACGAATGCGGTTCTGCTCGTCGTGTGTGTCGTGTGGATCCTGCCGTTCATCTGGGCGGTCGGCACGTCGCTTCGCCCGTCAAACTTGCCCGTCGGCACGGGTTGGCTGTGGCTGCCCGGTTCGCCGACGCTAGCCAATTTCGGTGATGCCTGGAGCGCAGCGCCGTTCGTGATCTATTACGCGAACACGATCATCATCTGCGCGGGCATCCTGATCGTACAACTGTTCACCATCACGCTCGGCGGTTACGCGTTCGCGCGCAAGAAGTTTCCAGGGCGTGACGTCTTGTTCACGCTCTTCTTGATCCAGTTGCTGGTACCGCTGCCCGTGCTGGCCGAGCCGAATTTTCTGACCATGCGCGATCTGCACCTGATCGACAACAAACTGGCGATCATGCTGCCGTATATGGCGTCTGGATTCGGCGTGTTCTTGATGCGCCAGGCCTTTCGAGGAGTGCCGGTCGAGCTGGAGGAGGCCGCTGTCCTGGATGGCGCGAGCTGGTGGCAGGTGCTGTGGTTCGTGTTCATCCCGCTGACTCGGCCTGCGCTGGTTGCGTTCTCGATCGTGTCGATCGTCTTCCACTGGAACGATTTTCTGTGGCCGTTGATCGTGACGAACACTCCCGCAGCGCGCCCACTGACGGTTGGGCTGGCATCCTTCGCAACCGCGGGCGAGAACGGCGCGCAGTTCCCGCTGATCATGGCCGGCAGCCTGCTCGTGATGGCGCCAGTGCTGATTGGATTCCTGCTCTTCCAACGTCAGTTCGTGGCGAGCTTCGTGCAATCCGGCTTCAAGTGACGCGCGCCGGCTGACCACTCGCCAGGCTCGCATACACGGCGTCGATCACACGCATCTGGGCGACGCTGTTCTCAGGTGAAATGCGGTGAGGCGTTCCGTTTTGGACGCAGTCCTGCATGTGCTGGAGCTGCAGCCAGAACTGGTCCGTCGGCGCAAATTCATCGACCGTTCGATTCCGCTGCGCGTTGATGCTCTCCAGCTGCGAAGCAGTGTTTGGTCCATCGCCCCAGGCATTCGGGATGCGGATACTGCCGGCGGTGCCGAGCACTTCCGCCGAATGCGACGGTCCGGCCTGCCAGGAGACGCACCACTCGGCGGTGCGACGGCCCGAGAACGTGGCCACCGCCGTGACGTGCTCGTCGACGTCCGTCGGCCCCCAGCGACCCCAAGCGTGGACCGACTCCGGCTCCTCGTCCATGGCCCAGCGCAGCTGGTTGATGCAGTAGCAACCGATGTCGAAGGTGACTCCGCCGCCTACTGGCTTATTGAAGCGCCAGTTGCGGTTGGGGTCCCTATCCTGCGCCGGCACGATCCACATCATGGCGTTGCGCACGTGCACGACGTCGCCGATGTGGCCGGCGCGAATGAGCTCGATCGCGCGATGGTGAATCGGTTGGTGGCGTAGTCGAAAGGCCTCGGCGAGAAGTACGTTGTTGCGCCTCGCGGTATCGAACATCTCCTGTGCCTGCTGCGCATTCACGGCCAGTGGCTTTTCACACAGGATCGCTCCGACCCGACCGGAGGTCGCGAGCCGTTCGGAGACTTGCGCGTGGTACGCGCCCCATGTGGCAATGATCGCCAGGTCCGCCTCTTGTTCGCCGAGCAGCGCGTCCAGGTCCGTATGCCGCTTCGCGACGCCGAAGCGCTCGCCGAGCGCATCGGCGGCCTCTTGTCTGACGTCGCACACTGCGACGAGATCCGCACCGTCGAGGTCCCGGCACGCCGCCGCGTGACGATACGCGATGGCTCCCGCACCAACAATGATGACGCGCATTGCGCCGGATTGTAGCCGCGTTCAGGCGGGCGGCACCGCCGTGAGAAAATCCCGCACCAACGGCTGAACAGCAGCCCAGAACGGCTCCGGGATCGGCTCCAGCATGGCCTCGACCGCCGCCGGCCCCTGGTCCGGTCGACGGAAGCCCGGCACGGTCGTCGACACGACCGGATGCCGGACCACATACTGGAGCGCCGCGGCCAGCAGACTCACGCCGAACTCTGCGCACACGCTCTCGATCTGCTCGACTTGCCGCATGACCTCCGGACTGAACGTCCGATGCACGTGGTCCTCCGGCCGTAGCGCACGCGTTCCAGTTGCGAGCAGACCTCGCTCGAGCGGAGTCGCGATGACGACCCCCATGCCGAACCGTTCGGCGGCGGGAAAGATCCGCTCGCGTGCCACCTGACTGATCAGGCTGAACGCGTCTGGGACGACGGCTGCTTCGAACTCGCCAGTCTCGACGTACGGCGCGTTGTCCCACGGGTTGTTCGAGGCGACTCCGATATGCCCAACCACACCTTCGGTCTGCAGCCGACGTAAAGCGCCGAGCGCGCCGTCGTCCGCCATGACGCGTTGGAGCATGTTCGCGGGCGGATCGTGCACGAAGATCATCGGGATGTGATCCAGCCCCATGCGCTTCAAGCTCGTTTCGACGCTCCGGCGAGTCTCGTCCGCCGTGTACGCGAAGTCGCGCCTGTCGCGCACCTTCGTTTCGACGATGACGCTTCGAGCGACTTCGGGACGCTGGCGCAAGGCGTCACCGACCATGACCTCAGCTCTGCCCTGCCCATAGATCGAGGCGGTGTCGATCAGGCGGATGCCGGCGTCGAGCGCGTTCAGGAGTGTCTGGACGCCCATCTCGTGGTCGATGGAGCGATCTGCGCGTTGGCCGAGCCACGCGCAGCCGGCGCCCAGGACTGTGACCTGCAGCCCGGTTTTGCCCAGGGCTTTGGTTGGAAGTGATCGGGACTGGCTCACCGAACGCGATTGTAGGCGGGCTCGAACGCTGCGCCGCCGTGGCTGGGCTATCCGAGGCCCGACCGGGGCATACTGTCTGGGAACTCCCAATGGCAGCGCCCCGTCTGATTGCTCGACCCGCCGTGGCCTCGGCGCAGCAGACGCGATCGCAATCGGCACTGATCCGTCACATCTTCTTCGTCCTGGCGGCGCTCGCCGTGCTGATGGGCTCGATCGACTCGACCATCGTCGCCGTCGCGGTGCCCCAGCTCACGGGCGCGTTCAACGCGCCGCTGTCGGCCGTCGCGTGGACGCTCACGGCCTATCAGCTGGTGCAAGTGGTGATGCTGCCATTGGCGGGCAAGTTGAGCGACTCGTTTGGTCGGAAATCGGTGTTTCTCGCGTGTGTCCGACTGTTCACGCAGGGCTCGCTGCTGTGTGGACTGGCGTCTTCGATCTGGCTGCTGGTCGCCGCGCGCGCGTTGCAGGCACTCGGCGGCGGGGGACTGGTGCCGTCCGCGACCGGGGTGGTCGCCGATCATTACAAGGCACGCCGCGCGCAGGCGATCGGCCTGTTCTCGAGCGTGTTTCCCATCGGCGGCATCGTCGGACCCAACCTCGGCGGCTTCATCCTCGAGCACTGGACCTGGCGCGAGATGTTCTTCGTCAACGTGCCAATCGGAATCGTCGTGCTCATCGGAGTGGGTCTCCTGCTCGAGCCGACGCGCAAGCGCAAGAGTCACAGCTTCGACCTGATCGGACTCGGACTGTACGGCGGCGCGATCGTCCTGTTGCTGGCGGCGATGACCGCGGCTGCCGACAACCCCGACCTCTGGTCCAACCCGCTCTTGTGGGCGGCTGTCGGCGTGAGCATCGTGCTCATGGCGCTCTTCCTGTGGCACATCAAGAACACCGACGACCCGGTGATGGAATTTCGGCTCGTCGCGAGACAACCGTTCCTGGCCGCGAACCTGTACAACCTCTTGTTCGGCGCGGCGGCCTTCGGATTCTTCTCTTTTATTCCAACCTACGCGGTCTATCGATTCGGTTTGAGCCCACTGTTGAGCGGGACCGTGCTTACGCCCCGCGCGATCGCCATGATCGTGAGCTCGATTCTGGCGAGCCTGTACGTGATCAAGCTCGGTTATCGGATGCCGATGCTGGTCGGCATGGGCCTGGTGGCGACGACGCTCGTTCTGCTGGGGACGGGCTGGACGGCCGTTCAGCTTGGTCCCCTGCGTCTGGAAGGGTTCTGGTTTCTGGCACTCGTAGTGTGTTTCAGCGGAGTCGGCATGGGGCTGTCGAATCCGTCCTCCAGCAACGCGGCGTTGGACCTGGCGCCGGACAAGGCAGCCGTCCTGACAGGTATTCGCAGCATGTTCCGCTTGACCGGTGGTGCCCTGAGCATTTCCGGAGTCGTGCTGGGCCTCACGTTTTTCGACGACAAAGCCCAGGGACTGTCCGTTATTTTCGGCGTGCTGTCGCTTTCAGTGCTCGCCGCGCTGCCCCTGGTGTTTGCAATTCCCGACAGCGCGCGTGCCCGCCGCGATCGCGATCGCGGTTAGCGCGCGCCGAACACCAGCGACTTGATGACGACCGGCACGGCGCCGGCCGCTGGCAGGAGTTCGCCGATGTCGATGTAGTCGAACTCACGCAGCTCGACTCCATCGATCGAGATGACCGGCACCTGCAAATCGAGCTCGTCTCGGATGTGCAGGCCGACCAGTCCGCCGATGTCCGAATCGAAAACGAGGATCAACGGTTGGCTGAGACCAACCGCGTCGACGAGCCCACGGCAGAACGCGTCGATGCGTCTGAAAGTGGCGGAGCCTTGCCAATGCACGGCTACGGCGACAGGCTCGTCGCGGTCCAGCAAGTCAGCGCGGCGGAGCGCCTCGCGCGCGGCGGCGGCCACTGCGTTCGTGTCCAGATCAGCTAGATCGAGCTTGAATCGCGGAGCAATGACCGGCACGTTGCGCACTGGCACGGCTTCCAGCGGCGACACCAGAATCGTGCTCCCGCTGACCTGGATCGTGTACTGCGACGCGCCAATGACCGTGGCGCGGATCCCGCCGTTACAGCAGGCGATCGGCGCGCCGAAGTCACGCGCCCGGATCTCCTCCGCCAGATAGAAGCCGAGGTCACCAAAGCTGGCGGCGGCGCGTCCATAAATGAACTCGGAGACGCCACCCGAAAACGTAATCGCCGCCACGTCGCGACGATTGCGCAGCGGCTCGGTCCGCAAAAGATCGGAGTGCTGCGTTGCCCCGCCGATGCGCAGCTCTTTCAGCAGCTCGTCGGCCATATACGCCGCAATCGAGCGCAGCTCTTTCTCTTCGATTCGACAGCCAGACTCCACATGCACCCTGGCGGCGGCGGCAGCACGTAGGCCCGCGTCTTCGACACGGGTCACGGTCCCGTCTGCCTGGAATGCGACGAG
>JAFAPL010000774.1 GCA_019247135.1 Chloroflexota bacterium
AGCGTCCGCCAGCGTTTTCATGCTGGGCGCGAAGGGTGCCCACTCGTCGTGCCCGAAGTAACTGCCCTGCACGCCGGTGGCCAGGACCAGGTAATCGTAAGGAATCGATTGCCCGCCTGTCAGTTCGACCAGACGGCGGTCCTTGTCCACACCTGAGACTTCGGCCATGAGCACGTCGACGTTCTTCTGGCCCCGGAAGAGCGAGCGGATGGGTGTGGTGATGGTGCCGGGCTCCAGGATCCCTGTCGCGACCTGGTAGAGCAACGGTTGGAAGAGGTGGTAGTTGGTGCGATCAACGAGCGTGACGCGTACGGGGACGTTTTTCAAGGCCTGTGCGGCCGCGACGCCGCCGAACCCGCCGCCGACAATGACCACGTGTGGTGGGCCGCTGGCGCTGCCGAGCGATCCGTTGTGGCTCATAGTTGGACCTCCAGTGGATTGGCTTCGAGTCGACTCTGCTGGTCGAGGCGAAACACGAGAACGAGTGACGGAACTACGAGCAGCACCGCGAGAATGACCACGACGACCAGCCAGGTCAGCGTCGCCGGCGCGCCCGCCGCGGCGGAGATCGTCAATACCTCGGGTAGCAGGTACGGATATTGAGCGACACCCCAGCCCCAAACGATGGCAGCTACCGCGAGAGCTGCCAGGAGGCGCGTGGTCCGTCGGGCGTTCCGTCTCAGCAGCAGCAGAGCTGCTAGGCCGCAAACCGCGGAGAGCACAATGAGCACCCAACCACGCTGCGCAAGGCCTTGAAATATGGACGGAGCGTCGGCGTGCAGGACGAGCACACCAACCGCCGCGACGATGCCGGCGCACACCGCGGCGGCGATTGCTCGCTTACGGAAATACATCTCCATGTCCTCGTCGCCCAGGCGATGGGCATCGGTCACCAGGAATACCGCCGCCAGATACGCGGACACCGCGACGGCCAGCAGACCGACGATCAGCGATGTCGGGTTCAGCCAACTGGAAAGGGGGTTACCCGCGGCGTTGCCGATCGGGACACGGCCGGAGATAAGGCCGCCGATGGCTGCGCCAAAGAAGAACGGCGTCAGGATGGATGAGATCGCGAAGACCGCCCCGAGCGCGCGCTGGCGCGAAAGGCGCTGCGCCTCGTGACGAAACGCGAAACCGGCTCCGCGCAGCACGATGCCCAGCAGCGCCAGGCTGATCGGGATCGACAGCGTGGTCATGATGGACCCAAACGCGGGCGGAAACGCAGTCCACAACACCACGATGCAGAAGATCAGCCACACGTGGTTGACCTCCCAGACGGGTGCCACTGCGCGATTGATCAGCACGCGCGGCTCCGTCCCCGCGCGTGAGCCACCCGCAAGCAGGTCCCAGAAGCCCGCACCGAAGTCGGCTCCGCCGAGCACCGCGTACGCGGTCAGGGCGAGTAGAAACGCGACCGCGACTAAATCTTCGAGGCTCATGCCTTCTTCCGGTTGCCAGCCGCCGTTGGCACGTGCGCTTCTTCAACCCTACCGTTCACATCAACTGGGCCGTATGGCACAGGCACGCCGGAGCCGAGCGTGTCTCCTGCCACCCACCTCCTGGACATCGTGCGCAGCGTGAGCACGGTCGCTACGGCGATGAGCGCGTAGACGACGATGACAATGGCGAACAGCGGGCGAACCATGCCCGCGGTGGTGACCGCATCGGCGGTGCGTAGGAAGTTGTAGACGATCCACGGTTGACGGCCGACTTCGGTTACCGTCCAGCCACACTCGATACAGAAGACGGAAATGATGCCCGCGATCGCGGCACAGCGGTAGAACCAGCGAGTGCGTGGCAAACGGCGGCGGAAGATCCAGTACAGGATGAACCACGCCGCAAGCAGCGCCAGCGCAGTGCCGCCGAAGACCATCCCGTCCCATGCCCAGTGGACGATGGTGGCCGGGGGTTGGTCGGAGCGTGGGACGGTGTCCAGTCCGGTGATCACCGTGCTGGTGCTGAATCCCGATAGCCAGGACGCCAGGCCAGGGATCGGCAGGCCGCCCTCGATGACTCCGGTGTCCTGGTTGAGCCGTCCCAAAAGGACCTCCGGCTTGTCCGGACCAGTGTTCGACACGATCTCGATGGCGGCAAACTTGATAGGCATCTCCTGATACACGGTGCGCGCAACGCTGTCGCCGATCATCATCTGGAGTGGCGTGACGATGGCGGCGAGAGTGAATGGGATCGCGAACGCCAGGCGCTGATAGCGCTCCCAGTGACCTTTCAGTTGTGCGGCCGCGAAGACGCCGGCGATGAGAAATCCTGCGGTCATATATGCCGCCGCTATCATGTGCGGAATCTCGTACGCCATCGCCTGATTGAAGATGGCGGCGATCGGGTCGACGTTTGTCGGACGGCCGTCCGACCCTAGGGTGAATCCAGACGGGGAGTTCATCCAGCCATTGGCAGAAACGATCGAGAACACCCCGCCCAGCGCGACGATCGGCAACGCGACGCCGGACCAGAAGTGCGCCCACGGCGACAGATACTTCCATCCGTAGATGTAAATGGTGATAAAGATGGCCTCCAGGAAGAAGAAGATGCCCTCGATGCTGATGGGCAGGCCAAAGACATCGCCGTAGACGCCGGTCAGCCCCGGCCACAGGAGCCCCATCTCGAAGGACAACACCGTGCCCGAAACCGCGCCGACGGCAAACAGGACCGCCATCACCTGCGACCAGCGCCGCGCGAGTAGCAGCGCGACCGGATCGTTCTTTTTCAACCCTATGAAGTTCGCGATCAACACCAGGAATGGAAAAGCTACGCCCAGGGGCACGAGGATGATGTGTGAGCCGAGCGTGAACGCCATGAGCATGCGAGCGGCTAACAGCTCGGCTGGATCAGCAGTCATTGGCAGCTACCCCCAGCTAGCGACGAACTCCAGGTGCTGTGGTGGATCGGCGCGCGTGGCTTGTGCATGGTCTCCAGGTCGGCGTCGCCAACCATGGTGTGACCTGAATGCGCCGATAAGAGTGATTCGTCTCGAAGGTCCACTCGGTTGCGGAAGCCTAGAGCTGAAGAGTCGACCTCGACATCGGTGCACTCCCTGAAACCTCCGCGCGGGCGACAATCCACGTCACCTGGGTGATCAACATCTCGAGCCGCTCGCCTGAGCTGCACGTACGTGTTTCCCCTTACTTCACGCGCAGCAGTTCGCCCTGATATGTGTCGGAATAGTGGGTGTGGTAGTCCCCCTGATGCGGAGGTGCCGCCCAAGGCATAGCGTGAAGCTGCGATCGCGTTGCGATGGCAGCACGTACAAGCAGTCTCTCCACACGTGGGGGTCACCATGGTGACACAACAGTTAACCCCAGCGCTTCAGGCGACAGGCGTTCAAGGGCTGGCGGCCAAGCGCAGCAGTGCCGACGTACTCGTCATCTTCGGCATCACTGGTGATCTGGCACGGGTGATGACGTTCCACTCGCTCTACCGACTCGAACAGCGCGGTTTGCTGCGCTGCCCAATTGTTGGAGTTGCGGTCAACGACTGGACCATCGACCAGCTCCGCCAGCGCGCGCGCGAGAGCATCGTGGCAACTGGCGAGTCACTTGATCGAGACGTCTTCGATCGGTTCGCGGCCAGGCTGTCGTACGTCTCGGGTGATTTCACAGACGCCGCTACCTACACCCGGGTGAGTGGGGCCATCAAGGGCGCGAGCGCGCCATTGTTCTACCTCGAGATCCCGCCATTTCTGTTCGGCACCGTGGTCGGAAAGCTGCGGGATGCGGGCCTGACCGGCTCGGCTCGCATCATCGTCGAGAAGCCATTCGGCAACGACCAGACTTCGGCACGTGCCCTGGCTGCCGAACTGCACGAGTACGTCATGGAATCGCAGATTCTTCGGATTGATCACTACCTCGGAAAGATGGGCCTCGAGGAGATCCTGTATCTACGATTCGGCAACACGATGCTCGAGCCGGTGTGGAACCGGAATTTTGTCGACTCTGTCCAGATCACGATGGCCGAGAGTTTCGGCGTCGACGATCGGGGCCACTTTTACGACCCGGTTGGTGCATTGCGGGATGTCGTGGTCAACCACCTCTTGCAGGTCGTTGCCGCGACCGCGATGGAGGCGCCCTCGGGTGGCGACCCGGCGACACTGAAGGACGCCCAGCTGGCTGTCTTTCGCTCGATAGCACCAGCCGACCCGGCCAACTACGTTCGCGGCCAGTACGAGGGGTATCGTTCGATCGACGGAGTCGCCGCGAACTCGACGACTGAAACCTATACCGCGCTGCGGCTGGACATCGAGAACTGGCGCTGGGCGGGAGTCCCATTCTTTATCCGCGCCGGCAAGCGTTTGCCCGTGACGCAGACCGAGGTTCGACTGGTCTTCAAGCGTCCACCGCGACTCGGGTTCGGGTTGATGAAAGACACCACGGATCCGGATCAGTTCGTCGTCAAGCTCGATCCGTCGACGGGCGTTCAGGAGACCCTCGCCGCGCGGCGGGCCAGTGGGCGCATCGCCGAGCCAATCACGCTCGAAATGGAGTTCGGCAGTCAGGGCGGCGAAGGCGCGACCCCCTACGAGGTGCTCCTGGAGGCGGCTATGGACGGTAATGACCTGCGTTTTACGCGCCAGGACGGTGTGGAGGAACAATGGCGCATCATGCAGCCACTGCTCGATGCACCGCCGCCGGTGCACGCGTATGCACCGGGCACGTGGGGTCCACCCGCGGCCGACGCGCTGATAGCGAGCCATGGCCGATGGCTCGGGCCGTGGATTGCTAACTGATTGGTCGCTCACGGTGTTCAGGCCGGCTCGTGCACTTGCCTTGAGCCATTGTGGGTGTTGCGCTAGCCAGGGAGCATGCCGTGGGTCCGCTTGAGATCCTGGTCATCGAATGTCCGGGCGAAAGAGTCAACGGTGAGATCATCCTGGCGCTCACCTCGGCCGTCGACAGCGGCACGCTGCGCATCATTGACGTGACATTCATCCACAAGGATGGCATGGGCAGGTTGGACAGCTACGAGCTCGCTGAATTGGAGGAGCACGAGCTGGTTGCATATGACGCGGTCGATGAGGTACGTGGACTGTTGTCGGTCCGAGACATCGCGAGACTTGGAGAACGCGTCTCACCTGGCGCTTCGGCCGTACTGATGGTCATCGAACACGCGTGGACCACTCATCTCCAAGAGGCCATCATGTGCGCTGACGCCCGGATCGTTGTGCACGAGCGCATTCCGTCCGACATTGCCACAGCAGCACTCAAGCATCGGCCGCCGTCCCAGTCGGGGTGAGAAGAACAGCGGACCAACAGCAGAGCGCACCGGGGGCTGGAGCCCGAAACGTACGTGCTGGTTCGCATCGCGGGGCGGCGCGTTATCAGTGCTTTCCCGGATGTCTTGCACAGCGAGCCGGGCGCAGAATGATTTACGACACTAAACGCCGGGGGTACGGCAATGAGCTTCCTGGACCTGGTTCTTTCTTCGGTCCTTTTCGCTATTTATCTGGTCTGTCTGTTTACAGTGTGTCTGCTGACTTTCCGCAAAGGCCACACCATTCTCGGAATTGTTGGGATCTTTTTCCCATTCCTCTGGCTGATCGGGGCGGTGCTGCCGGCGAAGCGCGGTTCGCGGTACGAAGCTGAGCAGGCGCAGCGATACACACTCGCAGCGTCGTCGTCATGATCGTGCTCTGACGAGCGGTGCGGACCCGGCCCGGTTCTCCGGCGCCGCCAGTTCGACCGCGTGGAACTCGTCCCGACGCGAAGCCACTGGCGCGCGGCACACTGCCACCCAGAGCGCTGAGGAGTTTCAGGTATGTCCGTAAACGAGCAGTACGACGTCATCATAATCGGTAGCGGCGCAGGTGGCGGCACCCTCGCACGGCGGCTCGCACCCTCCGGCAAGCGGATTCTTATCCTCGAACGTGGTGGCTGGCTGCCGCGTGAGCTCGAGAACTGGGACGCCGAGGAAGTCTTCGTCAAGAACCGTTATGTGCCCAGTGAAACCTGGTACGACAAGAACAACAAGCCGTTCCAGCCGGGCGTGCACTACTGGGTGGGTGGCGCCACCAAGCTGTACGGCGCCGCCCTGTACCGACTCCGCAAAGAGGACTTCGGCGAACTGAAGCACTACGACGGCATCTCGCCGGAATGGCCCGTCAGCTATGACGAGATGGAGCCCTACTACACTCAGGCGGAGCAGATGTACCAGGTGCACGGCGCGCGAGGCGAAGATCCCACCGAGCCGCCGGCCAGCGCTCCGTACCCGTTTCCCGCGCTGTCGCACGAACCGCGTATCCAACAACTGCATGAGGATCTGGCGCGCGCCGGCCATCACCCCTTCCATTCACCCAACGGCGTGATGCTGAATGAGGCGCAGCCGCAGTTGAGCGCGTGCATTCGATGCAAGAGCTGCGATGGCTTCCCGTGCCTCGTCCACGCGAAATCCGACGCGGACGTCATCGGCGTGCGGCCCGCCCTTGAGCATCCCAATGTCACGTTGCTGGCTGAGGCGCAGGCCATCAAACTGAATACCGATCCGTCCGGGCAAACGGTCACCGAGGTGGTCGTCGTCCATGACGGCGAGCGACAGACCTACCGCGGAGACATCGTGGTCGTGTCGTGCGGCGCCGCCAACTCGGCCAAGCTGTTGCTCCAGTCGGCAAACGAGAAGCATCCAAACGGATTGGCCAACCGCTCGGACCAGGTGGGGCGAAATTATATGTTCCACAACTGTGTGGCCGCCGTGGCACTCGCCAAGGAGCCCAACGACACTGTCTTTCAGAAGACTCTGGGCCTCAACGACTTCTACTTCGGTGTCGACGGCTACGATTTTCCGGTTGGGAACCTCCAGATGGTGGGCAAGTCGAATGCGTCCGCGATGAAGGGCGAGGAACCCCACCTAACCAAGCTGGCCCCTAGGTGGAGCCTGGAAAGGGTCGCCAGGCACGCCGTCG